>SMWN01000043.1 GCA_004356415.1 Gammaproteobacteria bacterium | reverse complement strand
GGCGCGTATCAGTAAAACACCTGGCCGGACTCAACAGATGAATATCTTTGTTGTGGATGATGAGAGACGTTTGGTAGATCTCCCTGGATATGGGTATGCAAAGGTCCCTGTTGAACTGCGCAAGCACTGGGGGTCAACACTGAATCGGTATTTCCAGGAGAGGAGAGCATTATCAGGACTGGTCCTCATCATGGATATCAGGCACCTTTTGAAACCGGGAGATCAGCAGATGCTTGATTGGTCCTGTCAGGTAGGCCTCCCCACGCATATCCTGTTGAATAAATCAGATAAACTTTCTCGTGGTGCAGGGATGTCCCTGTTGCAACAGATGAAACGGCGCATGAATAATGATCTAATTTCGATTCAATTGTTTTCTGCTCTGAAACGGACGGGTGCCGAGGAAGCAAGGGAAGTCCTTGATCGGTGGTTTGAATATCACTGATTTTCCCAATTGATTTTATCAGATTGATTTTCCTCGGAAATTTAATTCCGGGAATGTCATTTTGGCTAAAATAAAGAGGCCCCGGTGCTTCAAGGGGAGGGAGTGCATACCGGGGCCAAGATTACCCGGCTGGGGAGACCGGGATTCTGCACCTGCCCAAAGGAGGAAGGGCAGGAAAACTCACTTGCAATTAGGACTAAAATGATGTTCAAAAGTTCAGAGTGGCATCAAATTAAAGCGCATTTCGGATCTGTTTATGCACAATTATGGGGCTTGCTGTTGGCTGATGGCAATTCAATCATCTAAAAATGGCCATGAACCGCAATAATACGTGTAACTTATTGATATATATGGATAATATAAAATCGGTTAAAAATTAACAGATTTGTAACAAAGTGAATAATTAAGCCATTTGGAAGACGCTGTACTCATATCATGCACAGAGTTATCCACAGAAACTGTGGATAATATTCGATTGTTAATGACAGCAATAGCTTATCTAGGAAAAGCCAGAAAATAGCTTAAACAAACAAGCTAACTTAAGATAATTATATGCTCTGAAATCGGGCTAATTGATGATTTTTAGCAGGGTTTTCGAATTGGCTTTTCCCTGCGGATATAATCCATTTAAAAGGCGAAGTTTTTCTTCCTGATATTTTTCCAGCGGAGATTGTTGGGCCAATGATTTGAAATTTGTCTCGCTGGTCGAATTGACGATTTTTAGACGAAGTGGTTTTGCAAGCAAGTGTTCATTCTGTGTCATTTGGTGGAAGCTTCTGGCCGTCTCCATAAACGCGGCATCATAATGGGACATCGCCTTAGGGTCTTTGCTTACGCCAACCAGAATATAAGCCTGCTGATTGAAATAAATCACCGTAAATCTGGCAGCTCGTTTTCCACTTCCTGTGTTTATGGTTGCGATGCCCGTGTGAGCATCCAGGCCGTTTATACTCAGCGGCTTGTCGTTTCTCAAGGATTTGAGGCCGAGTCGTTGAATCATAAACTCTCTGGGAGAGATTCTTTTGTTAATATCCTCAACAAGTATCTGTTGGGTCGCGACACCCTGAGGGGCAGTGATAATAAGCTTATCAGGCAGGTTTGTGACATTCCACTTCTCAGGGAATGCGATGCTGATATCCAGTTGCTCGTGATAAAAATTATTGCCTCGGGTGATGCCCTGTTGCGGACCGTCTCCAAATATGAGTCCATCAATCTTGCTCAGAAATACCTCTTCTCCTTTTTTGGTCCCGGTTTTATTCTGGTATTTCTCGGCATAACCAATAATCTCTTGCAGACGTGTGTCATTATCCGGGTGCGTGGAGAATAGACCGTGGTAAATGCGTGGTTCGCGACCCTCTGATTTGGCACGTTGTTTTTCAAATATTTCCTGATTTTTCAGAACTCGTATCACATCCAGCATGGACTCTGCGCCGTAATTCGTTCTGGCCACATATTCTGCCCCCAGTTTATCGGCCTCTAACTCATACTCTCTGCCATAGCCCCTGAGTAATACAGTGCCGAGTACCTGCATCAGCTGGCTACCCACCTGATTCATGCCCGGGATGAATATCGCAGCCAGGGTCACGCCAACGTTTGTTAGCTGTGTTGCGCTATATTGTCTGACTGAATGTCTTGCCGTGACATGACCAATTTCATGGCCGAGTACCGCAGCCAACTCAGCTTCAGAGTTGAGATAAGCCAGCAGGCCACGTGTAATGTAGATATAGCCACCCGGTAATGCGAAGGCGTTGACATCCTTGCTGTCGAGTACGGTAAATCGATAGATTAAATTATTACGATGACTATTTTTTGCCAGCTCTTCACCGATGCCAGTGACGTAGGCCTGGAGTTCGGGATTATTATAAACACTGTATTGCTGAAGTATTTCTTTATGCGTTTTACGTCCAAGGGCGATCTCACTTTGTTCCGACATCAGGACAAGATCCCGACCCCCGGTCGCCGGGTTAAGCGCACAGCCACTGATGCTGATGAATATAAGTAGAAGAATTAGCTGAAAAATATTTTTCATAGTCGGGTTTTATGACATTTATTTGAAGAGAACAGTTCCCAATTTTTGTGATATGAATTTATCTGACAAGCATGATATCAGAGCCATGTCTGATTCTGATCCTGAATTCATTGTTATTCTTGTAAATCCAGCCACGTGCCTGAATTATCTTGCCTTCCAGATCCTGAAGTTCTAACTCACGGAAGTGATCTAAATCTTCACGTTTGATGCGTAAGGCGACATTTCCTGTAAGATTGATCCAGATTGATGATCGACTTTCACCAATGCGTTCAACCATCCCGGTAATGACACGATAGCCACGGGTGTTATTGTCCAGTTTAGTGGATGATATGGGTTTATATTGTTTTAATCTCCACAGTCCTTGTTGTGACGCCATTGCGTGATTTGAATGATAAAGATAGCAGTTGAGAAAATTCAGGTTGGGAGGAATCGTCAAGGGTGTCGCCAATCCATTCGCCAACAAGACAGCCTGAATGTTTTGACCATTAGGTAGAAAAAGATGCGCCAGGGTTCTTTTATATCGATCAAGACGTTGTGAATCAAATTTCAGAAGAATGTTTTTGTTTCCCTGTAAAAGCGAGACCAGATAGCTTCTTGCGATGTGTGCCCCCTCGTCTGATTTTCTGCCATCCCGCTCAATCTCTGGTGTATCAATACCAATCAGACGGACATGGCGACCATCTTTCAGTATGACAGTATCGCCATCGATAACGTAATTGATTTCCACCGTCTCATCCGATGATCCGATACTACATGATGGTTCGGGATCGCTATATGCCTTATTTGAAAGGAAAGATAATAAAATTATTACAGCACAAACAAAAAAGCGCTCATATCGAGCGCCTTTTTTGGAAAGGAAATGGTCTCCCTTATCCTTTTTACATTCCGTATTTTTTGTTGAATTTATCAACGCGTCCAGCAGTGTCGAGCATTTTCTGCTTGCCCGTGTAGAATGGATGGCATTGAGAGCAAACGTCAAGATGCAGCTCCCCAGACAACGTAGATTTAGTCTTGAATGTATTGCCACAACTACACTTGACTTCAATTTCTTCGTACGCAGGGTGTATATCAATTTTCATAACAGCTTAATTTTCAAGTAGTTTTTCGAGTTAGTCCCATTTTCAGGTCTCATCGAGCTAACGGGGAGAGGGAGTTTATTAAAAATGAAGGGTTCAGGCAATAGGTTCAGGCAAGAAATATTAGCTGGAAGGAGTACTAGTGAGAGTCAGTAATGAATAGCGAACAGACTATATGGCACTCCGGAATTTGTTGGTAATTTATCTAGGTTTTTTATATATCAAACTCTGCAACAACAGGTGCGTGGTCCGAAGGTCTTTCAAGTTCTCTCGGGGACTTATCAATGCGACATGCCGTGCAACAATCTGCCAGGGAATCTGTGGCCAGTATATGGTCAATACGTAAACCTAGATTCCGTTGGTATCCAGCAGCGCGATAATCCCACCAGGAAAAACAGTTTTCTTCCTGCTCAAAAATTCTGAAGCAATCGACCAGGCTGTTCTCTAATAGAGACCGTAACGCATCTCTTTCAGCCTGGCTGACCAGCACCTTTCCTTCCCAGGCTTCCGGATTATGGACGTCACGATCTTCTGGGGCAATATTAAAGTCACCCAGCAATACAACGTTTTCATATCTGTTGACAAGCGTATCTGTGAAATTCTGTAGATGGGATAACCATTCCAGTTTGTAATGGTATTTGTCTGAACCAACTTCAGCCCCATTGGGTATGTATAGATTGAGTATTGTGACATTATCAATGTTGGTGCAAAGAATACGTCGCTGTGGATCATCGAAACCCGGGAAGTCAGTAATGACATTAGTTGCTTTTGCCTTACTGAGCGTCGCAACCCCGTTATAGGTTTTTTGGCCACTGAAGATCACTTGATATCCAGCATTGTGGATCTCTTCTAACGGGAAATTTTCATTCGTCAACTTTGTCTCCTGTAAGGCGAGGATATCAGGCTGTTTAGTTTCAAGCCATTGCAGTACGTGAGGTAATCTCACACGCAGGGAATTTACATTCCATGTAGCGATACGTAGCATATTTATTAATGCCTGTTAATATCACATTGAAGGAGTACTAATATCTTAATCCACCATAGCGGCGTCTTTGTAGCCAATCCATCAAAAGGATTCCGAGTAGTAAGCCAGCTAACAGTGTAATCCCTGAACCAATGACTAGATTAGATAGTGTCGAGGTATTTGGCCCAGATACTTCTGTATTACTGCCATTGTGTAATCGTTTGATCTCGTCTTTCAGTCCGGCGTTTTTTTCGGTCAGCAACTGTATTTCACTGCTTAATTTATTGTTGTTTCCGGCTTGGCTGATTTGATTTCTTAATTCTGCAAGATTGGCCTGTAATTCACCTGACTTTAATTTATCAGATTTTATTTTCTGTTTGAGGTTTTTGTTTTCAATTTTCAATTTGGCTATTTCATCAGAGTTTATGACGAGTTCCTGGTCGGGTTTAGCCTGTTGTATCTTGATATTTTGTAATTCAGCTTCTAATTCCCTGATTTTTGATTGAGCAGTCCTTTCATCCATGCCTTCATTTTTATCAGGATTATTAGTCGTGAGATAGTTGTTACTTATCCAGCCAGAGACACCCTTTGGATCGCGGACATGAACAAAATCATTATCACGTTTAATGACTTCCAGCGTTGTGCCTGTTGGAAGTACCTTCAAAATTGGGCTATCAATGGATTTTTCCTCATGTAATCCAACCAGCAGGCTGTCCGTGATATATACAGTTTCTGCCTGACTATTTACAGGAATAAGTGGCAACAGAAAAAATAGTAAGCTTACTTTTCTGCAAAAATTTGAAACAGGAAATATCATATTTATTCTTGCCATGTTAGCCCGGGTTTATGTCGTGATACCTGAATGTTTCAGCAAGGCATCAATATTTGGTTCACGCCCCCTGAAATTAATAAACATCTCCATCGGTTCCTTTACGCCCCCTTGTTCCAGGATTGAATGCAAAAATTCATTTCCGGTATGTTTATTAAAAATACCATCTTCTTCAAATTTTGAATAGGCGTCTGCAGACAGAACTTCAGCCCATTTATAGCTATAGTATCCTGCAGCGTAGCCACTTGCGAATATATGAGAGAAACTGTGTTGAAATCGGTTAAATTCAGGAGCAACCACAACGGCGACCTGGCGTCGGACGTCATCCAGTAGCGATTGCACATCTACAGGTGTTTTACTATCGTATTCCAGGTGCAGTCGAAAGTCGAACAGGGAGAATTCCAATTGCCGCACCATTTGCATGCCGGTCTGGAAGTTCCTGGCAGCTATCATTTTTTCAAAAATATCATCACTGATTAATTTCCCGGTCTGGTGATGTCTGCCAATAAGATCAAGGGCTTCACGTTCCCAGCACCAGTTTTCCATAAACTGACTCGGGAGCTCAACAGCATCCCAGGGCACACCGTTAATCCCGGACACACTGGGGTAATCAACCAATGTCAACATGTGGTGTAAGCCATGGCCAAACTCGTGAAACAGGGTAATGACTTCATCATGGGTGAGCAATGCCGGATCATTACCGATGGGGGGTGTGAAGTTACAGGTAATGTAGGCGATGGGGATTTGAACATCAGATGCAGATCTTTTACGAACAATGCATTCATCCATCCAGGCACCTCCGCGTTTGCCTGTGCGTGTGTAAAGATCCAGGTAAAATCCGCCACGCAAGGATCCCGTATTATCGAAGATATCAAAGAAACGAACATCCTCATGCCAGGTTTCAACATGCTCTCTTTCTTTCACATCAATGCCATACAGACGAGTAACAATCGTAAATAAACCGTCGATCACCTGAGGTGCTGGAAAGTAGGGTCTCAGCTCTTCCTGCGAGAGGGCATACTTATGTTGCCTGAATTTTTCAGCATAATAAGCCATGTCCCAGGCTTGTAATTTACTCAGTCCAAATTCTGATTTTGCGAATTCCTGTAAGGCCTTTAATTCCTGCTTTGCCATTTTTTTAGATCGCGAGGCCAGGTCATTCAGAAAATCCAATACTTCGTTTATGTCATTGGCCATTTTTCTGACAAGTGAATAATGAGCATAGCTTTCGTAGCCTAGTAATTGGGCCTGTCGATGGCGTAACGCCAGAATCTTATTAATGAGCTCTGAGTTATCCCATTGGCCCGCATTGGGACCCAGATCTGAGGCACGTGTGATATAGGCGGTATACATTTCTTTCCGTAATGCCACATCGTCCGCATATTGCATAACCGGCATGTAGGAAGGAAAGTCGAGTGTAAATATCCAACCTTGTTTGTCTTCATTGAGAGATTTTTGTTTTGCCTGTGCCAGTGCCGATTCTGGTAATCCGTTCAGTGACTTCTTATCTGTCACATGCTTTGTCCAGGCATGCGTTGCATCCAGCAAATTTTCTTCAAACCTGGTTTGTAATCGGGATAACTCTTTTTTTATATCCTTGTATTCCTGTTGTTTATCTTCGTCTAGTTCTATTCCTGAAAGTCTGAATTCCCGTAAGGCATTTTCTATTATTTTCCTTTGCGCATCGTCCAGTAAGGCAAATTCATCGCTTTCGAAAACCGATTTGTAGGCCAAGTACAAATCTTTGTTTTGACCCATTTCTGTCGCGTAGTCTGACAACTTCGGTAGACAGGCATTGTAGGCCTCTCGCAATTCATCATTATCTACGACGGAATGAAGATGACAGGCCGGCGACCAGGCGCGATTCAGCTGATCATCAAGATCTTCCACGGGCTGGAGTATATTTCCCCAGCTGACGGGTTCATTACTCTGTAACAGGGCTTGAATCTTGGAGCGGTTTTTCTTCAACATATGATCGATTGCTGGCTCTATTTGTGTTGGCGTGATTGAGCTAAATAGTGGCAAGCCGTCTGTATAAAGTAGTGGGTTATTCATTGCAAAAATTCATTCATTATCAAATGTGATGTTATAGGAGACAGGATTGTAAGCGATGACGTAATTGTAAAGAATGATATGCAGAAGCAAAAATATTCTTATCCAGAAAGCCTTATCCCGATCATCCATGTCGCGATCATGCCGGCAACAAAAAAAGTGATAATCAGGCAAGTAGAATACCTTGAATAACGCTTAAGCAGATCAGATTGCGGGAGTGCAGAGAGTAAATAGGGTCGCCTGTGATCACAGGTTTTGCTGAGCATATGCACAGGGGCTGCGGCATTCTGTTCCGTGTACTGGTTTTGTACCTGCTTTAACGCAGTTGCCCTGACCTTTTGCCATTCTTCCATACTGATCTGCCCATCTTTATTTTCATCAAAGCTGGCCAGGAGTTGCTCACTGTTTTTTTTCCATTCTCTGAGTAAATGGCCAACATCACCGTCTATATTAAATTCGTACCCTGCACCACCTACTGTGTCAAAAAGACCAATAGCATAAAGTGGGTCATTGGGGTGCATACGTTTTTCAGTATAGCGGTAGCGACCCATGCTGCTGAAGAAACCCTTCTTTTTTATCGTTCCATCCCTATTTCCCCTGGGTTCTGGGTGGCGACTGTGGCCATACCAGACGTCGGTTGTGCTCGGGGTTACATTTGCCTTTTCAGGGTCAATGACTGCCTCATCACTGTCATCAATTAACAAAAACAGACTATCACTGATGCCTTTATCTACAGTGACCCAATGACTGTTTTTTCCTGAGTTGCGATACTCCTCAATCGTATATTGATACCAGGTACATGGTATACCAGTTAATGGCCCAGTAATGGTGGAACCTTCCATTAACTTGCCGACACCGGAAAGCTCAACATAGCCCTGTGCAGCGGAGCGTATATTTGAGGTAGGGGTATCTTCGATAATGCGTTTTCTCAGGAAGAAATAGAAGGCACCGATAAAGCCGCCGACTGTGAGCAATATCAGAATAATTGCGAAGGTCCAGAAATTATCACCTGGGCTGTGTTTGGCCCAATTAGTCGCAGGGGCTAATAAAGCTGTCTGCAAAAAAGTCATGATTTAATGATTAAGCAAATAATTCCTTCACATCGACATCCTCGGTTTCCCCTTCACTGAATTCGAGTAAATCTTTAGCACTGAAGCCAAGATTCCTG
>SMWN01000042.1 GCA_004356415.1 Gammaproteobacteria bacterium | reverse complement strand
TTGCCTATGAGCATTTTGATGAAGCTGAATCTTTTGTAAGAAATGCTCTGCAAAAGGAACCGGATAATCTAAGTTTCCACACTAAATTACTGGAAGTGTTCTACGCTGCGAGTAACAAGAAATCATACGAAGAAGCAGCCAGGGAAGTTTATGACAAGACAGGGGGTCAGGGGGAGTACTGGGATATGGCGACGGGAATGTGGCAAGAAATGTCGCCAAATCGTGCCTTGTTTGAAACGCCAGTCGAAGGTGAGGATGAGGAAGCCTCTAAAGATGACTCGGTTGCTGGCGTTTTGAATATCGCAGATGTAAGCGATGCAACGGTGTCAGGTGACATGGACTTAGATATTGCGGCAGATGCGCCTGGGGAGGACATGCTGGATGTAACGGCAGCTCCTGATATTGACGATATCCCTGCCGAGACCGCAGATGATGAAGGATTGGACTTCACGCTTGATGCAGATACGCCTGGGGAGGAAATGCTGGATGTAACGGCAGCTGTTGATGAGGAGGAGATTCCGGACGTAACGGCAGCTGCTGATATTGATGATATCCCTGCCGAGACCGAAGACGATCTAGGATTGGACTTCACGCTTGATGCAGGTGGCGAACCGGGCATATCAGCTGACGAAAGTGATGAATTGCTGGATAGTACCGTTCAGATGCAACCCGGCGATGTAGAGCAGGTTGTTGACGATTTACTTGATGTAACAGCTGCTATCGATTTAGAAGAGGGAATGACTGATGCAGGTGATGAAGAATTACCGGCGCTTTCTACATCAGTGGAAAGCGTAGGGTCTGATGAACTTGATTTATCTTTGGGTGAAGCTTCTCTTGACCTGGATAGTTCAGTAGACACAGAAGCAACAAAGAGTGCGGACGAACTGGAAATATCATTGGATGAATCTTTGGCTGATAGTGCAGGCGAACTGGATATGTCATTGGGTGATTCAACAGAAAGCGCAGATGAACTTGATTTATCTTTGGGAGAAGCTTCTCTTGACCTGGATAGTTCAGTAGACACAGAAGCAACAGAGAGTGCAGGTGACCTGGATTTGTCATTGGATGAATCCTTGGCTGATAGTGCAGGTGAACCATCATTGGATGATAGTGGTGCAGTTGAAGACAGCAGTGATGATCTACTCGATGTGACTTCTAAAATCGATTTTGAATCTGAAGGAGAAGAAGATTTACTGGATGTAACAACTGCAGCAGTAAGAACAGGCATAGATGATGGTGACCTCATGGAGCCGGATAGTGCTGATGCATCCGATAAAATTGACCTCGATGGTGAATCCATCGGTGAAGATTCTGCCGACCTTGATTTTGATTTGGGTACCGATGATGGCGACACCGCAGGTTCTGTTGATCTGGAACTCGATACTCCAGATCTTGAAATTGCCGCTGACACTGGGACGGACGCAGATGATCTCAGCCTGGATATGGATACTACTGTGGAAATACCTGCAGCGAGCATGGATAAGTTAGATTTGGATACCGATGACGGTGACACCGCTGGTGCTGTTGATCTGGAACTTGATACTCCAGATCTTGAAATTGCCGCTGATACTGGGACGGACGCAGATAATCTCAGCTTAGATATGGATGCTACTGTGGAAATACCTGCAGCGAGCATGGACAAGTTAGATTTGGCAGACAATGATGGAGATGACGATGATGACAAAACATTTCTGGTCCCAAAATCGTCTGATGTTGCTGAACAATCAGCAGACGATGAAATGGCTAGTCAACTCGATCTTGCAAAGGCCTATATCGAATTAGGTGATAATGAGAATGCAAAAACAATTCTTGATGAAATTATTGCTCAGGGCAATGATGCTTTTCGCAAGCAAGCCGAAGAATTAATCGGGCAAATCAATTAAAAGTTTATTTGTCGAGCAAATCGTTTAGCAGCACATGCAGGAATATTACCAGTGTAGTATTCCTGTTTTTGTTTTTGCTTTTCTTTATTCTGCGGTGTAATTCATGAAAATAGCGCTTGGTATTGAATACTGCGGGACTCAGTATTGTGGATGGCAACGACAGGATATCCCCGGTAGTATTCAGGAAAATGTAGAAGACGCACTGTCAAAAATAGCTGATCAACATATAAAAATTTATTGTGCAGGTCGGACAGATACTGGAGTCCATGCCCTACACCAGGTTGTTCATTTTGAGACTGAAGCCGAACGTAAGATGTATTCATGGGTTGTTGGTACTAATGTGAATCTTCCTGATGATATCAGCATCCTCTGGGCCAAAGAGGTAGATGATGATTTTCATGCCCGTTTCTCCGTTACCATGAGAACGTACAGATATATCATTTTAAACAGGCGATCTCGACCGGGCTTGCAATATGGCAAAGTAAGCTGGGAGTGCCAGCCCCTGGATGAAAATCGAATGCAACTGGCTGCTGAGTCGCTGATTGGTGAACACGATTTTACATCATTTCGAGCCGTTGCATGTCAGGCCAATAGTCCGATTCGTGATGTGAGAAGCCTGGATATAAGCAGGGTTGATGATTATGTCGTGTTAGAAATCAAGGCGATCGCTTTTTTACACCACATGGTAAGAAATATCGTTGGTGTGTTGTTAGAAATAGGCAGTGGTCAAGCCGATATTTCGTGGGCAGCCGAAGTTTTGGCATTGAAAGATAGGACAAAAGCAGCAAAAACAGCCACACCAGACGGCCTGTATCTGGCGATGATTCAATACCCAGAAAAGTATGGAATTCCAATGCCTGTTCATCCACAATGTGCCATACCCGCCATTACCACGGTACAATGCTCATTCCTGTTATAAGTTATTTTGGACATCGCTAGTTTTGCTTCTGGACATAGATTTATCTCATTGTTAGAAAATACTCCAAAAAATCACATCAAACGTACCAGAGTCAAGGTATGCGGAATCACTCGCATTGAAGATGCTATCTCTGCAGTTGATGCAGGTGCAGATGCCATTGGATTTGTGTTTTATGAAAAAAGCCCACGATACATCAAGAAAGAGAAAGCAGCTGATATTGTGGAAAAACTGCCGCCTTTTATCACCAAGGTGGCCTTGTTTGTGAATGCATTAGATGAAGAAATCAGATCAGTTTTAGACCTGGTACCTGTGGACATACTTCAGTTTCATGGAGAGGAAACACCGGAAGAATGTCGAAGTTATGGTTGGCCGTATATCAAAGCAGTCAGGATGCATAATGATGTGGATCTGCTTCAGATAAGTGGTGATTATTTTGATGCGAGCGCTTTATTGCTTGATAGTTTTGTTGAGGGAACCCAGGGGGGCACAGGAAAGACTTTTGATTGGTCATGTGTGCCTTCTAATTTAAATAAACGAATAATACTGGCTGGAGGATTAACAGCCGGGAATGTGGCTGACGCAATATCAAAAGTTTCACCCTACGCTGTAGATGTCAGCGGCGGCGTTGAAATTGAGAAAGGGATCAAGGATGCTGCGAAGATGGAAGAATTCATACAAGAGGTTGTGCATGCAAAATAATATGTTGCCTGATGAAAATGGGCATTTCGGACCATATGGTGGAAAGTTTGTCGCCGAGACGCTCATGGGACCTTTGGAAGAATTAACAGAAGCGTATACACACTATTTAAAAGATCCTGAATTCCTGGCAGAGCTTGATGATGAATTACATCATTACGTCGGAAGACCCTCTCCCTTGTATCATACCAGACGCTGGTCAGAGATTCTGGGTGGTGCCCAGGTCTATCTGAAGAGGGAAGATCTAAACCATACGGGTGCACATAAGATAAATAACACCGTTGGTCAGGCTTTGTTGGCCAAGCGTATGGGTAAAACCAGAATCATTGCAGAAACCGGGGCAGGACAACATGGTGTCGCAGCAGCAACGGTAGCAGCCAGACTTGGTCTGGAATGTGTTGTCTATATGGGCTCTGAAGATATCAAAAGACAGTCAATCAATGTATTTCGCATGAAATTATTAGGTGCGACTGTGGTGCCTGTAGAGTCCGGTTCAAAGACCCTGAAGGATGCACTTAATGAGGCTATGCGTGATTGGGTAACGAATATCGATGATACGTTTTATATTATTGGAAGTGTGGCTGGGCCCCATCCCTATCCTGTGATGGTTAGAGATTTTCAGACCGTGATTGGGCGCGAAGCAAGACAACAATGTCTGGAACAGGCAGGGCGTCTGCCAGCTGCCCTGGTTGCATGTGTTGGTGGTGGCTCAAATGCAATTGGTCTGTTTTATCCTTTTCTTGATGACAAGGACGTTGCAATTTACGGTGTAGAGGCAGGGGGTGATGGCTTGGAGACAGGTCGCCATGCTGCGCCTTTGAATGCAGGCAAACCAGGGGTCTTGCATGGCAACAGGACCTATCTAATGGAAGATAAAGATGGTCAGATTATAGAAACACATTCCATTTCTGCAGGACTTGATTACCCGGGTGTGGGTCCTGAACATTCGTGGCTAAAAGATAGTGGACGTGCGAAGTATGTTGCCATTAATGATGATGAAGCCTTGCAGGCGTTCCATAATTTGACAAAAGTTGAGGGTATTATGCCAGCATTGGAATCCAGTCATGCTCTGGCATTTGCTTCAAAACTGGCACTGAAAATGAGGAAGGATGAAATAATTATCGTGAATCTATCCGGTCGTGGTGACAAAGATATCCAAATAGTCGCTACATTAGAAGGTATAACCCTGTAGAGGAGAGTTGACATGAATAACAGAGACAGGTTGATTGAACTTTTAACTGAACACGAGTTAGAGAGAAGAGAGGTTGCGGAACTGTTGAAAGTTAAAACAGATAAGGTGGATCATTGGCTTGCTTCGCATGAATCTCATTATTACGAAGATATGCCAGATATGGCAATGGAACTTCTGGAAATTAAGCTGGGGGCCAAAAAGCCTTAGACTGCCGTTTGAACCTGATCTTACATTCAAAACAAAATAATAAAGAGATAGTTAATTTTGTATTATGAGTCGCATAACAGACTGTTTTAAAAATCTGCAAGAGAAAAAACGAAAAGGTTTGATACCTTTTATTGTCGCAGGTGATCCCAAACCCGGATTCACCCTCCCCCTGATGAAAGCATTGGTTGATGGAGGTGCTGACCTAATTGAATTAGGCGTACCGTTCTCTGATCCCATGGCAGATGGCCCTGCCATTCAAGGAGGCAGCGAAAGAGCATTGGCACATGGTACAACTTTGCGCGACGTCATAGATATGGTGGCTTCATTTCGCAAAGATAATCAACAAACACCAGTGATATTAATGGGATATTCGAATCCCGTTGAAATTATGGGCTATGAAGATTTTGCAAAATCAGCGGCAGAGGCTGGGGTGGATGGCGTAATAATTGTGGACATGCCTCCTGAAGAAGCGGGTGAACTTAAAGAAAATTTAGTCAAGCATCAGCTTGACCTGATCTTTTTAATTGCACCAACGACGAGTGTCGAGCGACAGAAATACATTTCTGAAACAGCGAGTGGATTTCTATATTATGTCTCTCTTAAAGGTGTGACGGGCAGCAATAGACTGGATACAAATTCTGTAGAGGAGTCAGTCAGAGCAATTAAACAACAGTCAAAATTACCCGTTGGTGTCGGATTCGGAATTAGAGATGCCGAGAGTGCTGCAAAGGTAGCGAAGGTGAGTGATGCAATTATCGTAGGAAGCCCCATTGTTGAACTGGTTGGGGAAATGGTAGACGATTCTGCAGATTCGCTGAATAAAATAAGCGAATATATTTCGACAATGCGAGATGCAATTGATGCCGTTTAAAACAATACATATTATAAATATAAAATGATGAGCTGGTTTACAAAATTACTCCCCTCGAGGATTAAAACAGATGGTGCATCCAGACGCACAGTGCCGGAAGGGGTCTGGTCTAAATGTGAAGAATGTAGCGCAGTCCTGTATCGAGCTGAGCTGGAGCGGAATCTTGAAGTATGTCCCAAGTGTTCTCACCATATGCGTATAGCTGCTCGTGCACGGATCGAAAATTTTCTGGATCCGGAACCATGTGTTGAAATAGGAAGTGAGATCAAACCAGTAGATAAAATTAAATTCCGTGACAGTAAAAAGTATAAAGATCGCCTGAGTCAGGCTCAGAAGCAGACGAAAGAAGATGATGCACTGGTCGTAATCATGGGACAATTGAAGGGGATTCCGGTGGTCGTTGCAGCATTCGAATATAATTTTATGGCAGGGTCAATGGGGGCAGTTGTTGGCGAGCGATTTGTTCTCGCTGCAGAAGCAGCCATCGACAATAGTATTCCTCTAGTATGTTTTTCAGCCAGTGGCGGAGCCCGTATGCAGGAGGCAATATTATCTTTAATGCAAATGGCAAAGACGAGTTCAGCCCTGGCAAAACTGTCTGCCAGGGGCTTACCCTATATTTCCGTATTAACGAACCCGACGATGGGAGGGGTTTCTGCCAGTCTTGCATCACTGGGTGATATCAATATTGCAGAACCCAGGGCATTGATAGGATTTGCAGGACCCAGGGTGATCGAACAGACTGTACGAGAAACGTTGCCTGAGGGTTTCCAAAAAAGTGAATTTCTTCTTGAACATGGTGATGTAGATATGATCATGGATAGAAGGGAGATGCGTGAAAGGATATCTTCTATACTGTCTATCCTGAACTACCAGGCCGCATAAAATTACCCTGAATCATCAGCCATGAATGCAGAATCCATGCCTCAGCGTCACTTCAATCAGGAAGCGATGAGATTTAACAATCTACAGAAGTGGCTGGAATGGCAGGAGGAATTACATTTCACGGCGATTGAGCTAGGTTTGGACCGGTGTAGCGCTGTTGCTGAAAATATGGGATTGCTCAATCCCGATTTTACCGTCATCAGTGTTGCTGGAACCAACGGTAAGGGTTCCAGCGTCACAATGATGGATTCGATCTTCAGAAATTCAGGATATAAAACCGGGTGCTATACATCACCGCATTTAATACGCTACAACGAACGGATAAAACTTGATGGTGATGAAGTCACGGATGAAATGCTGTGTGAGTCATTCAGCAGAATCGACCGTGCACGAGGAGACATTTCTTTAACCTACTTTGAATTTGGAACCCTTGCAGCACTGGATATATTTCACAATACTGATATTAATGTCGCCTTACTTGAAGTGGGTCTAGGTGGAAGGCTTGATGCTGTTAACTGTATTGATGCAGATGTCGCCTTGATTTCCAGCATTGATCTGGATCATATGCAGTGGCTAGGTACAAACCGAGAATCCATCGCCCGTGAGAAAGCGGGTATATTTCGTGGGAATAAACCGGCTGTTTGTTCTGATCCACATCCTCCTGTGACCGTGCTGGAATATGCTGAGGCCATTGGTGCAACATTGTACATTCCCGGCCGGGATTTTAATTACCAGTTGTCTGATGATATTTGGTCATGGCAGTGGGATTCAGTAATCTATGAAAACCTGCCTCGTCCAGACCAATATAACAGTTGCCAGATCCAGAATGCTGCTGGTGTATTGATGGTTCTGAACACGCTAAAATCAAGATTGCCGGTAGATGATCGTGCGATAGCAAAGGGGCTGGAAGATTTCAGCCTTGCCGGCAGGTTCCAGATGTTGAGCGAAGGGACACAAACTATCCTGGATGTGGCACATAATAACCAGTCGGCGAAGATGCTGGTACATAATTTAAAACAATTTCCCAACAGCGGCAAAACTCATATTATTATAGGGATGTTGAAAGATAAGGATCGGAAAAGTGTTTTGGGTGAGTTAATAGAAATTGCTGATTATTGGCACACGGTGACCATATCAAATCCTCGGGGCAGTGACAGCGAGACAATAAAAAATGAATTACTTGAATTAGGGGTAAATGTTCCAATTTCAGAGAATGATACTGTGGCCAATGCTTTTCTCAAGTTACAGGATGAAACGGGGATACATGATCGTATTGTGGTTACCGGGTCTTTCCTGACCGTTGGTGATGCAATGAAGCACCTTGGTGTTTAGATTATCAATATAAGTTATCAATAATTATGGAACAAAAATTAAAAGAACGGTTAGTTGGTGCAACCGTGCTGGTCGCGGTTGCTGTTATTTTTATACCAATTATATTGACTGATTCACCAGAACAAGAGGCAAT
>SMWN01000041.1 GCA_004356415.1 Gammaproteobacteria bacterium | reverse complement strand
CGGATCCCCCGCAAGCAGCGAGAAAAAAACACATACCTATTCCCAGGCCTACGCTACTCAATCTAAACTGTCTCAATGAGTTTTTCCTGTTCATCTTTTATTCGTATTGATAGTTCCATAACCAAACTACTAGGAAATGCAGGTTTCAGCAAGACGAGAAGTAGCCATATTCAAGGCATAGAGCCGAAGGACTAGTCGTTCTAGTCCAAGGTTTTATAACGAAGACGATGGGTGCTTATCGTCTTGCCCTGTGGGAACTCAGGTAGAAAGCCAGTGCCGCGTTACAACTCTTATGAAGGACCAGTCATTCACTGCGAGTTGCGCCTTGCTCCGACTTTCTATCTGAACTCTGAAGCCTGTATTTCCTAGTAGTCTGGGTATATAAACTGTCTTGATTAAGCAGTTTCCAGATTAGCGTATTCTGCAACCAACCATTTACTCCCAGCTTGTTCGAAGTTGACCTGAACTCGCGTATTGCCCCCTGAACCCTCGAGGTTCAGGATGACACCGTTGCCAAATTTTGCATGAGATACCCGCTGCCCTAATGTATAAGCCCCCTTGTCTGCACCATCCCCTTCAGAGACAGAACCACCTTGTCTTGTCCTGACAAACATTGGTTCGACAATTGATCCTCCCATGCGCACTTCGTTGATTAATTCCGCAGGTATCTCGTTAATAAAACGTGAGGGTTGCGGATAATAATCCTGTCCATGCAAACGCCGGTGCTGCGTATAAGTCATGGTCAGTGCCTTTTCTGCACGGGTGATCCCAACATAACAGAGACGTCTTTCCTCTTCTAACTGTGTCAAATCTTCACTGCTACGTTGATGTGGAAACAGACCTTCCTCCATGCCGACCAGATAGACATTAGGAAATTCCAGACCCTTGGCAGAATGCAAGGTCATTAAATTTACGCAATCAGAGTGGGCATCTGCCTGAGTTTCACCTGACTCCAACGCAGCGTGTGCAAGAAATGCCTGCAAGGGCTCCATGCCTTCCAGCTCCTCATCTTCCGCATTAAATTCGCCCGCGGCGCTGACGAGCTCTTCCATGTTTTCGATGCGAGCCAAACCGCGCTCACCTTTTTCTTTTCGATAATATTCAATCAGGCCACTGACTTTAATCACATTATCAACTGCTTCATCCAGAGGCAGTCCTTTGTTACCGCCCATGTGTGTAATCAACTGAACAAAGCCTATTAACGCATTCAAGGCACGTGCACTTAATGATTTATCTCGCAAAATATTTTGCGCTGCTTGCCACAGTGAACACTTTTCCTGACGGGAAACACTTCTTAGTTCTTCGACGGTACGCTGGCCTATGCCTCGGGTGGGGGTATTAATAATACGTTCAAATGAGACATCGTCATCCTGGAACGTTGACAGCCGAACATAAGCCAGGGCATCTTTTATTTCAGCGCGTTCATAGAAACGCATGCCTCCGTAAACACGATATGGAATGCTGGCACGCATCAGTCCTTCTTCAATAACACGAGACTGGGCACTGACACGATATAAAACGGCACTGTCTTTGTAGTGGCCTGTTTTGCACTGCCAGTCCGAGATCTGTTCAACCACATAGCGGGCTTCATCATGTTCGTTATAACCGTTGTATAAAGAGATCTTCTCGCCACTCTTCCCCTCCGTCCACAATCGCTTGTCCATGCGTGAATTATTATTGGTGATCAGTGCATTGGCCGCATTCAATATATTTGCGGTTGAACGATAATTTTGTTCGAGCTTGATCAACAGGGGATTCGAAAAATCCTTTTTAAATTGTTGCATGTTCTCGACACGCGCACCTCGCCAACTATAGATCGATTGATCGTCATCACCGACCGCAAACAGACAACCTTTATCTCCGATCAGCAATCTCAACCAGGCGTATTGGAGGGAATTGGTATCTTGAAACTCATCGACCAATACATATCTGAAACGCTGACGATATTGTTCCAGAATATTTTTCTGATCACGAAATAGCTCATGCGCGCGTAATAACAGTTCAGCAAAATCCACGACACCGGACCGGTTACAGACATCTTCATAAGCCTGATAGATACGGACCATCTGGTACAGGGTATGATCTCCATGATCATCAATATGTTGTGGTCTTAATCCTTCATCCTTACGTGCATTGATAAACCATTGCACTTCTCTAGGGGGGAAACTCGACTCGTCTATTTCCATGGCGCGAAGTACACGACGAATGGTGCGGTACTGATCATCACTGTCCAGTATGATGAAACTCTGAGGCAGGCCGGCTTCTTGCCAATGCGCTCGAAGAATGCGATGGGTCAGCCCATGAAACGTCCCTACCCACATGCCCCCCGCAGGGGCATCTAATAATGTTTCAATACGCGAACGCATTTCAGCTGCGGCTTTGTTGGTGAAGGTCACTGCCATGATGCCAAAAGGACTGGACTGGCCAGTTTGTATATACCAGGCGATACGGTGCACCAGTACACGCGTTTTCCCGCTGCCGGCACCTGCCAGGATCATAATATTTCCGGAAGGCGCAGCAACGGCTTCACGCTGAGATTCATTCAGGTCATCTAAAACCAGAGAAACATCCATGGCGGGAGATTTTAACAAACCTTCAGCCTTTATGGATGTTAATATTCGCCTTTATTTTTCAACCGCGTTAAATACATAGGGTAAATACACTAATGAGTTGTCGTACACAACAGGAAAGTAAAGAACTCACAGAAATCATCCTGAACATTCTCGAAGAGGCCAAAAAACAGGGAGCCACGACGGCAGAAGCAGACATTGGTACCGGTGCCGGGCTAACTGTCACAGCACGGCTGGGTGAAGTAGAAAAGATAGAACATGAACGAGACAAAGGTCTCGGCGTCACGGTCTTTATCGGCAACAAAAAAGGCAGTGCCAACAGCTCTGATTTTGCTGAGGATGCAATCAAAGAAACGGTTACAGCGGCCTGTAATATTGCCAGGTTTACCAGTGAGGACGAGTTTGCCGGTCTCCCAGATGCTGAACTCATGGCAACAGAAACACCTGATCTGGATCTGTACCATCCCTGGGAGATTTCTCCAGAGGATGCCATTCAGCTGGCCGTTGAATGTGAATCAATCGCCAGAAGTGAAGATGAACGTATCAATAATTCTGATGGCACTTCTGTCAGCACCTATGCTGGGAATCATTTTTATGGAAATTCACATGGCTTTGTTAACGGCTGGCACTGGTCAAGTCACACCATTGAATGCACAGTCATTGCAGAAACCAGTCACGGAATGCAGCGAGATGGTTGGTATAGTAAGGCCCGCAATAAAGATAACCTGCAAAGTATTCATGTTATCGCCAGAGAAGCTGCGAAGAGAACAACGCAACGCCTGGATGCAAAAAAATTATCCACCAGACAGTGCCCCGTGATCTTTGAAGCCCCTGTTGCCTCAGGTTTGTTTTCTGCATTTGTGACTGCTATCTCCGGTGGCAGTCTTTATCGCAAGGCCAGCTTCCTGCTGGATAAAATAGATGAACAGATATTTGCCGACCATATTCATATCCATGAACAACCTCATCTGCAAGGCGCACTCGGCAGCGCACCCTTTGACAATGAAGGTCTTGCCACAAGAAACCGTGATCTGGTAGTAAATGGGATCTTGCAGGGTTATGTATTAAGCAGTTATTCCGCGCGAAAACTTGGTCTGCAACCAACTGCCAACGCAGGTGGCGTACATAATCTTACTATTGATACCGGTGAACACGATCTGGACGAGCTGATTAAACAGATGGATACCGGTTTATTCATCACCGATATGATTGGCTTCGGCGTCAATCAAATTACCGGAGATTACTCACGTGGCGCATCTGGTTTTTGGGTTGAGAATGGTGAACTTCAATATCCGGTCGAAGAAATCACTGTCGCTGGTAATCTCGCTGAAATGTACAAACAAATAGTTCACATCGGCAACGATGTTGATCCTCGCGGGAATATCCTTACTGGTTCTGTTTTGATTGAGAATATGATGATCGCTGGGGAGTAGTTGGTGTTTTTTTAGAGTTGGTTTTGCCCTGTACGGCAACCTCACTGCCTATTCGCATCCAGTAATTTTTAAATATTTGTTTTCGCCTCTATGGCGAGTTACTTCTTGTTGCTCATCCCACAAGAAGTAACCAAGAAAGAGGGTGCCCCAATATCACGTCCCCAAATAAAAACTTGGGGATACCCTCGTCAGTCAGCAGTGCTTACAGGTACGCGCCTACATAACATCCTGTTATGAAGCCGCTTATCTACACGTCCTGTGCAGATATCCCTATCACTACTTCCTTCCTCGGCACGATATGAAGGGGTTTAAAAACACACATCGAAAGTGGACACTTTGGATATAGAACCACTATAATCGAATACACACCTATCATTTTGAAACATGGAGAGTTTTAATGATTTCAATACAAAACACCCATAATACCTTAGCGGACAAACTGTCCCTTAAAATGTAGTTAGGCGTCTGATTAGGTACTTTGAAATAATCGTTAGGAGATACAACTGTTCAGCACAACAAGAAAGTTTATAACAATAATATTGGTGTTTTTTTCGATTAATAGTTTTTCTCATGAGGAAGGCGCAAACTTTTCAGGAGCCATCATTGATCCTCTTCGTGTGCATCATGCACATATTGAAGATGAGCAAAGGATTAATTTTTCATTCATAGATGATGTCGGCAATATTGATGGTAATAATACCTATAGTCACTCATTAGAGCTTGCTATAAATTGGGATGATAATTTTCGTTGGGGCTCAGAAATATTCATACCCTATTCAAATACTGGAAGAAGTGGGGCAGACATCGGTGATATTGATATTCAACTAATTAAATATGCCTTTATAAACGAACCGGAAACTATTCTGACAGGGATATTCGGTATGAGTTTGCCAACGGGCAATAAATCAAAAGGATTGGGTGGTGAGAACACAGCGATTGAAGCTGCGCTGTTTCTTGATAAGGCCTACAAAAACTGGTATTGGGGCTTAAACCTTGAATTGGGCACTGTCGTTTCAGGAGAGAATGAAACAGAATTTGAGTTAGCAACGGCTGTCTCTTATTCATTTATTGATGGAACAACAGATTTGGCCTCTCCCAAACCTCAGCAAAATTTTGTGCCTTCCGTATCATTTGAGCTTGTATCCGAAAATATTCTCAGTGGTGCTGAAAAAGGCACCAATGTTGTAACAGTAATTCCTGGGTTGCATTTATGGCACCCTAAATCAGACTGGTCTATACGTTTTGGTGTCGAAATACCTGTTAGTTCAGATAAAGAGAATGATCGAGTATATCTTTTACAGATTGGTACTCACAAAGACTGGGGAGGAATATTTAATTAAAATGCCTAACAGAGCGCTCCAGCGGATGCTCTCTTCGCTACGCTTCGTTTGCACCGCTGAGCTTGGTCGTTAAGATCAACGAAGGAATCAATACCCCCCTTATATCGTGCCAAACAGGTGCATGATTTTAAGGTTATATGAACAGGACGTTCAAATAAGCGAAACCAAGACAGGAAGTCTTGTTTGCGCGACCTTAGAAAATCATGAAGCTGTGAGGGTATCCCCAAGTTTTTATTTGGGAACACGATATCGGGGCGGCCTTTCTTTTCGTACCTTTTCTTTGGCCGCGCAAAGAAAAGGTACTCTCCATCAGGAGAAGCCCAAACTTAAATCAGGGCAGGTAAAAAATAACTCCCAATCCTTCAGGAATTGATTGATATTCAAATCATCTGAACAGTATTATGAACCTGTTCTTATATACTGTTCAAAAGATTCTATTAAAGGATAAACTAACGCAATCATGAATACCGCACAAATAGATATGCAAACCAACAGTACCAAGGGTGAACTGGATAAAATTGTTGAAGAGATTAGTCACGTTATTCTTGGCAAAGAAAAGGCCATACGCTTATCACTGACCTGTCTGCTGGCTCGCGGTCATTTGCTGATTGAAGATTTACCCGGCATGGGAAAGACCACGTTGACTCATGTGCTTGCCAATATCCTGGGGCTCGATTACCAACGTATTCAATTCACCAGCGATCTTCTCCCCGCAGATATTCTTGGTGTCTCGATCTTTAACCGTGAGTCCAGCAGCTTTAGTTTTCATCCAGGACCGGTGTTTAGTCAGTTAATTCTTGCTGATGAAATTAACCGCGCAACACCCAGGGCACAAAGTGCCCTGCTTGAAGCCATGGAAGAAAGCCAGATCACCGTGGAGGGGGAAACACGTCCCTTGCCAAAACCATTTTTTGTTATTGCGACCCAAAATCCATCAAATCAGGTGGGGACATTTCCATTGCCGGAATCGCAACTTGATCGCTTCACCATGCGTATCGAGTTGGGTTATCCAGACAACATGGCGGAGAGAGAATTGTTGAAAGGGTGTGATCGTCGTGAATTACTCAAGAACATTACACCAGTTATCAATTCAGAGCGATTAATAGAGATGCAAAAACAAGCCGAATCAATCCATGTTTCAGATGCATTGCTTGATTATTTACAGGATTTGCTGGAATACAGCCGCCGTAGTGCAGATTACGTCAACGGTCTTTCCCCACGTGCCGGCCTGTCTGTACTGCGGTGTGCCAGAACATGGGCATTGATGCAGGGTCACCCGCAGGTTTTGCCAGAAGATATTCAACAGGTGTTGCCCAGTATCATCAGTCACCGATTAACCAAAGTTCAGGATGATGGATACACAACACAGGAAAACATCGCTGCTCATTTAATTAAACAAGTCCCAATCCCCTGATGCCAGAAACGATCGTACTTGAGCAATTCCCTTTTTCTGCCAGCCGATTAGCAGCAGACAATAAAAATACCAGAAAACAGCGAATTTACATTATGCCGACCCGACATGGCCTGCTTTTTGGGTTGATGTTATTTGCCATGTTAATAGGTGCTATCAATTACAATAACAGCATGGCATATATACTTACATTTCTTTTGGGTTCACTCTCACTTGTCACAATTTTGCATACTTACAGAAATCTTGCTGGAATGGTCATCAATGAAGCACCACCTTTGCCCGTATTTTCAGGTGAACTTGCAAAATTTCCACTCATACTTGACAACCGGAATAGACATATACGTTTTGCGATCACTTTTATCAGGTCATCTAAAAAAAAGTGGCGTCTAAACCAAACATCCACTAACTCACACATCACAACATGCAATATAGATCAAAATCAGCTAGAGCGTATTGAAGTACCAGTCAGATCCTTACATCGTGGTCTACTTAAAGCAGGCCGAATAAAAGTGTATACAATTTTTCCTTTAGGCCTGTTCACGGCATGGTCGACTATAGATGTGAAACAGGCCTGTCTTGTATACCCCAAACCTGAAGGTCAAAAATCTCTTCCACCAGTAGACCTTACTGAGTCTACGGGTATTCAGGGAAAATATTCAGGGACAGATGATTTTACAGGTTTCCGGAATTATCAGGCAGGGGACTCAATCAAGAATATTGCCTGGAAGGTCTACGCCCAACAAAAAGGTTTGTTTGTAAAACGATTTATCGGTTCTGGTTCGGATAAACTCCACTTGAGATGGAATGATGTCTCTCATCTGCCTGATATCGAATCACGACTTTCACAATTATGCTGTTGGTTAATTGAAGCCGAGTCACAATCTCTCCAGTATGGCCTGAATATCCCAGAGGTATCTCTGGATACTGGTCATGGAGAGAAACATCTCCACCTCTGTTTAGCCTCATTGGCTAAATATGGTTTGAAAATATGACCAGAATAATGAACAGTCGCTGGCCTGAAAATAATACATCGTTGAACAGTCTTTATTGTCTGGGGGCTGGTTTAACTATGTCAGTGCTGCCTCATGTGCAAAGAATCCCAGGCTGGATCATAGTGTTGTTTCTGGTACTTACAATCTGGAAATTATATTCACCATCGCAAGTCAATTTAACCGAAAGGAAATTTTCTATTACGAGAATATTTTTATTTATCCTGATGGTGATTGGTATTATCGGTATTTATTTTCACTTTGGAACGATTGTTGGTCGCAATGCCGGTGTCTCACTACTGGTTTTATTGGCCGGTTTTAAAATTATTGAAACTAGCCAAGAGAGAGATTTCTATGTTACCTGTTTCCTGGGCTATTTCCTCGTGGTGACAACTTTCCTCTACACACAAACCATTGGTACGGCTATTTATATGTCATGCACAGTTTTAGTAATGACGCTAAGTCTGTTGACGTATAATGATTATCAGCAAAAATTATCTTACAAGGCTTCAAGCAAGATTGCTGCAACACTATTACTGCAATCCATTCCTGTCATGCTAATTTTATTTGTATTATTTCCGCGAATATCAGGCCCTCTATGGGGCATGCCAGACGATGCTCATACGGGTTTAACCGGTATTGATGATGAAATGTCTCCTGGCAGTATTAGTCAGCTGATACTAAGCAACAAGGTTGCTTTTCGAGTTGATTTCAAAGATACGCAACCAGAAAAATCGCAACTCTATTGGCGTGGCCCGGTACTCTGGTATACCGATGGAAAAAAATGGACCAGAGGAGAATCAGATTATCTTGATGCAGCACCATTACAAACAATGTCCGATCCTGTTGCGTACACCGTGACACTGGAACCTCATAATCAAAAATGGCTATATGCGCTTGACATGCCAGGCCAAAATCCTGAGCTGGGACCTGATCAAAGCTGGATAACATCAGACTTTCAATTACTTACCCAAAAGCCTATCAGGCAAAGAATTCGTTATGAAATGATTTCCTATCCAGAATACAAGATATCAGGACTGAATAATGATGAACTGCAAAAATCCTTACAGCTCCCCCGGCAACAACATGGCCGAACAAAGAGATTGATTCACCAATGGAAAAAGGAGGGCTTATCTAAAAAACAAATCATTAAGCGCGCATTAAAATTATTTAGTGAGGACAAATTTTATTACACCTTGAATCCCCCCCTCCTGGAAAATGATCGGGTCGATCAATTTCTATTTGAAACAAAACAGGGGTTTTGTGAGCACTATGCCAGTACGTTCGTCGTCATGATGAGGCTAGCTGGAATTCCTGCACGTATTGTGCTTGGTTATCAGGGCGGAGAATATAATCCTGTTGGAGATTATTTTGTTGTTCATCAACGCAATGCACATGCATGGACAGAAGTCTGGATAAAGGAGCAGGGCTGGACACGCGTCGATCCAACGGCTGCTGTCTCACCACTACGTGTCATAGAGGGTATTGAAAGTGCATTGCCTGGTAATATCATTGGTATTCCGTTGATGTTTAGTCGAAACAGCCTGACCAGACAATTATGGCGACGCTTGAACTACAGTTGGGATGCTGTTAACAATCAGTGGAATCAATGGGTCATCAGCTATGGTCCAAAACGTCAAAAAGCGTTCCTTGCTCAATTTGGCCTGCAGAAGATTGACTGGAGCAGCATGATTTTTCTTATAATAATATTCATTGTGCCGATACTCATTTATCTGGCATTCGTACTACTGAAGTCTACGCCTGAAAACGGAGAGCCAGTTAAGCGCTTATACATTAAATTCTGTAAAAAGTTGGCCCGATGCGGTATTCATCATGTTGCGCACGAAGGGCCCGTTGACTTTGCAAAGCGTGCCGCATTAAAGAGAGGCGATCTGTCTCAGCAGATCTATAACATAACGGATATTTACATAGCGATAAGATATGGTTCCAACAACGCTCAGATACCCTCGCTTCAGGAACATGTTCGATCATTCAGGCCATCAACTAACTGATGCCTCAGATATTGAATTGCAACTGATGTAAGCGCGCATAAGCACCATCTTTTTTGATCAATTCAGCATGTGTGCCTGTTTCAACAATTATCCCGTTATCAATCACAATAATACGATCTGCCTTTTCTATTGTAGAAAGTCGGTGGGCAATGATCAGACATGTCCTGCCTTCTTTGACCTCATCCAGCGCCATCTGAATCTGTCTTTCTGAATGTGTATCCAGCGAAGATGTCGCCTCATCCATAATAAGCACCGGGGCATCCTTGAGCAGAGCCCTTGCAATGGCCAATCTTTGACGTTGACCACCAGACAACTTCAGGCCTTTTTCTCCAACGATGGTATCAAACCCATCATGTAAGTCTTCTATGAACTCCAATGCGTGCGCTGCTCTGGCCGCAGCAATAATTGATTCTTCGCTACTGCCACTCATATTACCGTAAGCAATATTATTTCTGACAGTATCGTTAAACAGAACAATATCCTGACTGACCAATGCAATGTTCTGACGTAATGATTGTAGCGAAATGTCTTTGATGTCCTTTCCATCCAGCAGGATCTTTCCTTCGGTCACTGAATAAAAAGAAGGAACCAGGTTTGCAATGGTTGATTTACCACTGCCAGATGCACCCACCAACGCGATCGTCTCACCGGGTTTTATGTGCATGGAAACATTATTTAATGCTTTTTGATCATTACCATCGTAACTAAAATTCACATTACAGAATTCTATTTCACCCTTTACTCTTTCCAATGTCTGTTTGCCAACATCCGGTTCAACTAAATGATCCAGCAATGCAAAAACACTCTCGCAGGCAGCAAGGCCTTTTTGTAGATGCTCATTCACCCTGGCTAATCGTTTCAGTGGATTTAGCAGCATGGCCATCGCTGCAAAAAAAGAAGTGAATTCTCCCACTTCAATCTTATCGACTGATGCATTTTGGATTGCGATATAAATAATTATCGCCAGAGCAATTGCAGTAATCAGCTGGATCATTGGGCTACTTGCAACAGCCGCCATGGCAAATTTCATCGAGTATCTGCGGTTGGCATTTGTGACTTCCTGGAACCGGCGAATTTCCTGTTCCTTGCCATCGTAGAGTTTAACAAGTTTATGGCCGTTTATGCATTCGACCAGTACATGATTGATATCAGCCATAGATCCCTGAACCTTACGACTCATTTTTCTAAGGCGTTTACGAATAATTAAAATCACTATGGCAATAAAAGGTGCACTGACCATAGCAACCAATGTCAACTTCCAGTCGATATAAAACATCCACCCTAAAAGACCAACGATAGAAAGTGAATCACGCACGATGGTCGTGATTGCATTCGTTGCCGCTTCTTTAATTTGCGTGACGTCAAAGGTAAATTTAGACAACAGACTGCCTGAGGAATGATCATCGTAATAACTGCTGGGTAATGACAAAATTCTGACAAACATTTCCTGCCTGAGATCCATAACGACCTTGTTCGACACCCAGAACAAGGCAACGCCATTGGCATAGGCAGCGAAGCCTCTGACAGCAAAGAGCACAACAAACAGAACAGGGACCCATTTCATTGTCGCAGGGTCTTTCTCAATAAATGCACCATCCAGCATAGGTTTAATCAGGGCGGGTATGGCGGGATCGGATATTGCCAGAACTAGCATGCTGACAATGGCGATTAGAAAAGTACGCCAATAAGGCTTCACATACAGCAGTAGGCGTTTGTATAAACGGGCATCATTACCAGTCATTGGCATCTCTAATTTTCCTGAAAAATCATTGTTATATATAGATAATTTTGCATTAAATCAAAAGTATCGCCTGACAAGGAGGTCAGGTCAAAATCAAAAACCTCAAATTATTGATTTTGAGAGAAGCACGGAAATCGCATTTTTGTGTTTCTTTGCTTTGTCGAGCCCAATTTATCGGCTTGGGATGGCTCGTGCAAAACTTTCATATAACCCGTCTATGCTAATGGATAGTATACCGTAAACGCAATTTTGCTTGATGTTCCGACAACAATATCGTAATAAATAGACACATCAAAAATGGAATATATAGTAAATGTCTAAAGATCACCCTATCGTTGCAATAACTGGCTCTTCTGGGGCAGGTACCAGCAGTGTCAAAAATGCCTTTGAAATTATCTTCAGTCACGAAGGAATCACACCCGCATTTGTCGAAGGTGATAGCTACCACCGGTATAACCGTCAGGAGATGGATGATATTGTCAAGGCAGCTGAACTGGAAGGAAAAAACATTACCCATTTTGGTCCCGAAGGTAATTTATTCGAGGAACTCGAGGCTTTGTTTCGTGAATATTCAGAACATGGCACAGGCAACCATAGATACTATATACATAATGACGCAGAGGCTGCGTTACATAATTCACCGCCAGGTACGCTGACGGAATGGAATGATCTACCGGAAAATACAGACTTGCTTTTCTACGAAGGCTTACATGGGGCCATCGTTACTGACACCGTGAACGTTCATCAGTATGTAGACTTACTAATCGGTGTCACCCCCATCATTAATCTTGAATGGATGCAGAAGATTCATCGTGACAAGGAAATCAGGGGTTACTCCCCGGAAGATGCAACAGAATTGATACTCAGTCGAATGCATGACTACACACATTACATCACACCACAATTCTCCAGAACTGATATTAATTTTCAGCGTGTTCCTACCGTCGATACTTCAAACCCATTTGCTGCAACTGAAGTTCCAACCAGTGAAGAAAGCTTTGTCGTTATCCATGTTAGGAATCAGGAAAAAATTAAAGTCGATTTCCAACATTTGATGAAGATGCTAAGTGGATCATTCATGACAACACCAAATACCATTGTTGTCCCCGCGGGAAAAATGATTTTTGCCATGCAATTAATCACAGATCCATTAATACAGGACTTGATGAAAAATAAAAAACCCGTTACCAAGAATGTATAATAGGACACTCAAAGATTAAGGATAAATAGCCCGTGCGCACAATATTGATACTCAATCCAAAAGGTGGTTGTGGTAAAAGTACAATTGCAACAACTATTGCTGGATATTTCGCAATGCGAGGCAATAATGTTTCACTCGCTGATTGTGATCCACAGTGTTCCAGTAGTGACTGGCTTGATATAAGGCCTGAGAACTTGGCCAGGATTAATAACGTGCCTGTAAAAAAGAATAAACTTCTCGTCCCCAATAATACAGACATCCTTGTACTGGACACGCCTGCGGGAATACATGAGCAAAAGATAGCCAGTATCCTTCGTGTGGCACAAACAATGATTATCCCTGTACTGCCATCCCCTATCGATATACGGGCTGCAGAAAGATTCATCAGTGATTTGATCAAACTCAGGAAAAAATCTGTTAACAGAAAAATTAAAATTGCGACGGTTGCAAATAGGGTCAATGAAATGACGATAGCGGCTGATAAAATTGAAGACTATCTTTATAATATTAAACTACCGAATGGTAGAAAGATTCCATATATGGCTTTACTTCGTGCTACCCAAAACTATGTACATGCTGCTGAACAAGGAAAAACAATATTCGAACTAGCGCCTTCCAGGACATACTATGATCGAGAGCAATGGAAACCATTACTTAGGTGGTTAAACAGCAAAAGAAGTTTGCCTTAAGTTTTTCTAACAATCCTCTTACCACATTAATTAAAATAATATTGTTCAAACATTATGCTGTACAAGATCACCATTGACTCAAGCAAGGAATCATTTCTTGCAGGCAAAAATGAAACCATACTTGAGTCCGCGCTCAAGAATGGACATAGTTTTCCCTATGGTTGCCGCAATGGTGCCTGTGGATCATGCAAAGGAAAATTGATTAGAGGAAATATACATTACCAAAATGAAGTCACGGGTATTACTGAGCAGGAAAGCAAAGAGGGTTATGTTCTCTTTTGCCAAGCCATCCCGAAATCTAATGTCATTATCGAAGCAAAAGAGATTGATCGCGTTGGTGAGATTTCAATTCGCAAACTGCCCTGTCGGGTGACAGAGATTGAAAAACTTAACCATGATGTGATACGCCTCTTTTTAAAATTACCCTCGAGCGAACGGCTACAATTTCTCGCCGGGCAATATATCGACCTGTTATTACGCGAAGGGAAAAAGCGATCATTTTCTCTGGCCAATGCCCCGCATAATGATAACACCCTGGAACTACATATCCGTCATTATGATGGCGGTTTGTTTTCGGAATATGCCTTTCACGAACTAAAAGAAAGCACGCTGCTGCGATTTGAAGGCCCGCTAGGGACTTTTTTCCTCAGGGAAGATTCTGAACGACCCATCATCATGGTTGCCGGCGGAACCGGATTCGCCCCTATCAAAGGCATCATCGAACATGCATTGTATTTAGACGATCAACGCCCAATTCATTTCTACTGGGGAGCACGCAAAGAAGAAGATCTCTATCTGAATCAACTCGTACAATCCTGGGCCGACGAACACGAACACATCGAGTACACTCCTGTGCTTTCAGAAACTGACGAAGCAGATGAGTGGCAAGGAAGAACAGGCTTTGTCCACAACGCTATCCTCGAAGATATCGAAGATCTCACAAAATACGAAGTCTACACCTGCGGCCCACCACCGATGGTTCACGCAGTGCTGGATTCCTTTGTAGAAAGGGGATTATCGTCAGAATACATCTACTCAGACTCGTTCGAATTCGCAACGACTTGATTAACTTGTTAATAACGAGCCTGGCCAAGCGCGGAATTTTTAATTATATCAAGCCTATTAAGCACGTTATTAAGCCATATAAAAAGATAACCGGGCCATTTTCAAGTGAGTTATTGATGTTCGATATTTTCATGACTGTTCATTTAGATCTGAGAAGTTATTGCGGTTTAGGATTGATTTTTAAAAACATGACACTTCCTTTGCGTGAGTATTATTAATCCCCCTTCTATCAAGCCGAGGAAGGATGTAGTGATAGGGATATCTGCACACGACGTGCAGATAAGCGACTCCATGACAGGAAGTCATGTAGGCGAGTACCCATTAGCACTACTGACTAACGAGGGAAGCCGCAGACCTTGATATCAGGGAGAGTTTTCTTTTGGGTACTTTTCTTTAGTCTATACAAAGAAAAGTACCTCGCCGGTCAAAGGCGAAACCAATCTCAATCACCCTGCTCCAAGCAACTTAACACCACCAGAACCCACCGACACCGTCGCCAGCTCCAAACCCCTCTGATAATATACCGCCGCTGCCTCATGCTCACCAAGTTCATCCAGAACAGAAGCGAGTGTCCGAAATGTTTCAGGAAGAGAGTTTATTTCAATACTCTCCTCCAGATAAGTTCTTGCCTTTCCCCAGAGCTTGTTTCTGGCACTTAGCCTGCCCAGTGTCAGCAATAAAACTGAATTTCTTGCATGGCTGGATAAAAAACTTTCAGCAAATTTTAACTGTTTTGCCTTTTCTTTCCCTTCTACCTGACCATATAAATCGACCAGTGCAAGATCCCACTGTTTTTTTAATGCCTTGTGTATCAAAGGCTCACAGTCTGACGAATCAGAAAGCTTCAGTTTCTCTTCTGTGTACACTTCAATCAGGTGAAATTCGGTGCGTATTTTCCTGGGGATATTTAACCAGGCATTGTTTAGTTTTTCTTTATCGCCATCTAGACTAATATTTTTTAATAATCCACCATAGGCCTCCAGTTGTTTAGCCTGAATTTGTTCACGAGT
>SMWN01000005.1 GCA_004356415.1 Gammaproteobacteria bacterium | reverse complement strand
TCACACCGATACATTGCTTGTCATCCAACCATTCTTTTTTAATTTCGGAGGCATTATCGATTAAATAGGAGGGGACACCGACTTTTTCCGAAATTTCCATCAGCCGTGTTGAGTTGGAACTGTTGGGTGAACCAACCACCAAAATCAGATCACAATGTTCACTCAGATTTTTGACTGCGTCCTGTCTGTTCTGTGTCGCATAGCAAATATCTTCTTTCCTGGGTCCTGCAATATTCGGGAACCGCTCGCGTAAGGCATCGATCACTTCTGCTGTATCATCCATTGATAAAGTCGTCTGCGTGACAAAGGCCAGATAATCAGAGTTTTTGACATCCAGATCCCAGACATTTTCTACAGATTCAACCAAATACATTCCGCCTTCATTGTCTTTAGGTTGATATTGCCCCAATGTCCCTTCGACTTCCGGGTGCCCCTCGTGACCAATCAAGATACACTCCCTGCCCTCATCCTGATAGTGGCCTACTTCCATATGCACTTTTGTCACCAGAGGACAAATTGCATCATAGACACGTAATTTTCTACGTGCTGCCTCCTCACGCACCAGCTTGGCAACACCATGTGCACTAAAAATAACGGTTGCATCATCCGGGACTTCATCCAGTTCTTCGACAAAAACGGCACCTTTATTTCGCAGACTATCTACGACATATTTGTTATGCACGACTTCATGTCGAACATAAATGGGCGCACCAAATAACTCCAGTGCCCTTTCGACAATCTCAATCGCGCGGTCTACACCTGCACAAAAACCTCTGGGATTGGCCATGATTATTTTCATTGATATCTACCTGATATTTAATTCTGTAGTGATGGTCAGAGTAAGCTACGTTGCTTTGCAACATGTGTCAATCATTCAAAGAATTCTCTGAACCCGACTCACCCAGCCAGATCGCATCAATCACAAGCATGACGGCACCAATTGTGATGGCTGAGTCAGCGATATTGAATGCCGGCCACGGGTTAAATATTCTCCAGGGTAAAAATCCCAGTGTAATATCAATGAAATCAATAACATACCCTAGAGTGAGGCGATCCCAGAGATTGCCTATCGCGCCACCAAGCACCAGGGCCAAAGCGCATGCTAGCCATCGTTGATTGATTTTCAGACCATGAAGCCATATCAAAATAAACACACTCACTGCAATGGTCAGACAGACAAAGAACCACCGTTGCCAGCCCCCTGCTTCACGCAGGAAACTGAATGCAGCACCCGTATTATGCATCAGTGTGAGATTAAAACCCGGTGTGACAATCACAGGTTCTTGCATTTGCAAATACTGACTTGCCAGGCCTTTGGTCAACTGATCAAGAAAAACAATCAGGACAGTCATCCATAACCATTTTAATCCGGGGGAATAATTAATCATCTCAGGCGTAACGTCTTGATTCACCTTCACCATCGACATTCTCGACACAGCGCCCACATAACTCCGGATGTTTATCATGTTTGCCGACATCCTCTCTATGGTGCCAACAACGAATACATTTTGCATGTTTCGATGCATTCACGGTTATCCAAATATTTTCAATAGACGTTGCTACTGCATTTCCCGGTCTATCGATATCAAGATGAACACGGGCATAAGAGGTAATAAAAACAAATCGTAATTCATCTTCTAAACTATCCAGCAATTCCTTTATTTCATCGTTGCAGTATATATCTACTTCCGCGTCTAACGATGAACCAATTTGATTATCTGCTCTCAGCTTTTCCAGCTCTCTACTCACAGCACCACGCACATCATCACCTACATTACTGACCAACTTCCAGACAACATCATTACGGCAAGATACCTGTGGAAAACCCTGATACCAGTCTGCAAGAAACACCGATGCGCTTCTATCACCTGGCATATATTGCCAGATTTCATCGGCAGTAAAACTCAAAATGGGGGCCATCCAGCGCACCAAGCCTTCGGCAATATGATACATTACAGTCTGGGCTGAACGTCTCGCAAGACTGTTTTCTTGTGTGGTATAAATTCTGTCCTTAATGATATCAAGATAAAAACTGCTCAGCGTTACACCACAATAGTGATGCAAACACTGGTAGATCTGGTGGAAATCATAATTATTATAATCTTCAACAATCGTTTTTTGAAAATTCTTTGCTTCGGACAACATCCATCGATCCAGATCCAATAGCTGATCTTCCTGAACGCAATCTTTGACCGGGTCGAAACCTTCAAGATTGGCCAGAAGATAACGCGCAGTATTACGAAGTCGTCGATAGGCATCTGACATGCGTTTCAATATTTCATCTGAAACATTCATCTCTGTCCGATAGTCCGTTGCAGCCACCCACAAGCGTAAGATATCAGCGCCCAGAGAATTCATAATCTTTTGCGGTGAGACGACATTGCCTTTGGATTTGGACATCTTCTTGCCCTGTGCATCCACCGTAAAACCATGAGTAAGGACACTTTGATAAGGTGCAACTTCATTCATAGCTACCGATGTCAGTAAGGATGACTGAAACCAGCCACGATGCTGGTCGGATCCTTCAAGATACAAATCTGCTGGTAATGTTAATCGTTCATCCGCTTGCAACACACTGGCATGGGTGACACCGGAATCAAACCAGACATCCAGTGTGTCAGTAACCTTTTCGTAATCGTTTGCATCCTTACCAAGCAATTCTTTCTTATCCAGTTCAAACCAGACATCAATGCCCCCCTGCTCTACACGTATTGCGACTGCCTCGATCAAGTGCTGAGTTTCAGGATGCAACTCACCTGTTTGTTTATGCACAAATAGTGTAATAGGCACACCCCAGGTCCGTTGACGAGAAATACACCAGTCAGGACGATCACGCACCATGCCATCGATACGTTGCTGCCCCCAATCGGGCATCCATTCGACATTTTCAATTTCCTGCAATGCTTTTTGTCGTAGGCCATTGTCATCCATACTGATAAACCATTGTGGTGTTGCCCGAAAAATAATCGGCGTCTTATGGCGCCAGCAATGCGGGTAACTATGTTGCAACTGTTCATGGTGCAACAACATTTGTTTTTCGATTAAGACTTCGATGACATGTGCATTGGCCTTGAAGACATATTCACCGGCAAAGATTTCGGTCTCGGGTAGAAAACAACCATTGCCCCCGACGGGATTATCCACCAGCAAATCATATTGGCGACCGACAATATAATCGTCCTGTCCATGACCCGGTGCGGTATGTACGGCACCTGTACCAGCTTCTAATGTTACATGTTTGCCGAGAATCACAGGTACTTCACGATCATAGAATGGATGCCGTAGTTTGAGTCCTTCCAGTGATGCACCATTAAATGACGCAATGATTTGATATTCATCAACACCGCAACGCTGCAAAACAGACGCATGTAATTCCCTGGCTAACAATAAACGTTGCGGGCCATTTTCTGTCTGGCATTGGATAAGGTCATATTCAAAATCAGGATGCACACAAACAGCCTGATTGGCAGGTAAGGTCCACGGAGTAGTGGTCCAGATTACAGTGGATATATCACCCTGCCCCTTGTGGTGAATTGCTTCATCAGTGCATGACCAGATTGCCTCCTGGTCGACGAAAGTAAAACGCACGTCAATGGCAGGCGAAGTCTTGTCTTCATATTCGACTTCTGCTTCTGCCAGTGCCGAAGCACAATCAATGCACCAGTGCACAGGTTTGGAGCCTTTGTGTAAATGACCGGCATCAACAATCTTCCCAAAGGCACGAATAATATTGGCTTCGTTTTTAAAATCCATTGTCAGGTAAGGTTTGTGCCAGTCTCCCAATACTCCCAGGCGTTGAAAATCAACACGCTGTTTTTCAACCTGTTTAGCCGCATAATCACGACAGGCATTACGGAAGGTATGTGCATCGACTTTATGCCCGGCCTTGCCGATTTTTTTCTCCACCATCATCTCTATGGGTAATCCATGACAATCCCATCCCGGGACATAAGGCGCATCAAAACCACTCAAACCACGTGATTTGACAATGATATCTTTCAAGATTTTATTAACTGCGTGACCAATATGGATATCACCATTGGCATAGGGTGGGCCATCATGAAGAATGAACGTTTGCTTGCCCGACTGTTGCTTCCTGATCTGACCATAGAGATCCATCTCCTGCCATTTTTTCAGTATTTCAGGTTCGCGATTGGCCAGATTTCCTCTCATAGGAAAATCTGTTTTAGGTAGATTCAGTGTATCCTTGTATGCAGACATTTATTCAGCCATTTTTTTATTCGGTTTAACAGGTCTTGTGCCATGAAATATCGGCCGTAAATATCAGCCGTAAATATCAGCCACGGAAGTATAGAGATGTACGATTATTATTCAATCTGTGCCCAGATTATTTTCTGTAATAAGACTATTTTTAGCAAAATATAGCCGCGCATTTTCTATATCTGTTTCAATGGCTTTTATCAGATCATCAACATTTGAAAATTTTTCCTCTGGCCTCAATTTTTTCAGGAAGACAACTCGAATATGCTTTGTATATAAAGTCTCATCAAAATCCAGAATATGGGTCTCGAGGCGCATGCCTTCACCATCAAACATAGGTCGTGTCCCGATGCTGGTCACGGCAGGATAATTTGACTCGACTATTCCCTGACCTCCCCCATGGTCCAGTGTGACATGGACGCGCGTGACATAGATACCTGCTACCGGACTATGCAATCTGTGTAACTCCATGTTTGCAGTTGGAAACCCCAGAGACTTGCCCCGTTTATCTCCATGAACCACCCGTCCACTAATAGCGTATTCCCTTCCCAACAACTCTCTGGCTAGAATTAAATCGTCGTTTGCAAGTGCTTGCCTGATTCTTGTGCTGCTTATTCTTTCTCCCTCAAATGTACAGGTATTGGTATGTTCCAATTCGTAACCGAATTCATCGGCCATCTTCTCTAGGGTTGCATAGTCACCTTGTCGATTTTTGCCAAATCGAAAATCATCTCCCACCACGAGATGACGAATTTCCAATCCTTCAATTAATAGTCGCTCAACAAAATCTCTGGGCGAGAGACTCGCCAATTCGCTGTTAAACCTGAGGCAAATCAGACGATCGACATCCAGGCGTTCCAACTCCTCAATTTTTTCTCTCAGACGGGTTAATCTTGAAGGGGCATTTTCTGGAGAAAAGTATTCTTGTGGCTGTGGCTCGAAAATGATAATCGTTGTAGGCAGATCGTGTTCACTTGCAATTTCCTTGAGCTGCGAAATGATTGCTCGATGACCCAAATGAATACCATCGAAATTACCAATGGTTGCGACACATTTTCTATGATGTTGTCTGAGGTTGTGTAGACTGCGTATCAGTTCCATGACCAGATATCAGCCCTCACCTTGAGCTTGTTCTACATTCAGTGCCATATCTTCTTGTCTTAGGCCGGTCAACCATAGTGCTGCAAAATAACTCATGCCACCTGCTGTAATCCAACTCCCTAATTGGAAGACACGCGTGTATAAGTCCCACTCACTCCACAATGGCAGAGCTGGCACCATAAAAACTAACAGAGCACTCATCACTATTGATGCAAAGATAATTCTGACTAAAAAGACAAGCCAACCACTTTCGGGCAAAAAGACTTGTTCTTTCCGTAGAAAGTAATAAAGCAATCCAGCATTAATAAAGGCGGCGAGAGAGGTTGCCAATGCCAAACCTGCGTGTGCGAGTGGGCCTATGAAGATAAAGTTCATGATGATGTTTGAGAACATTGCGACAACACCGACCTTGACGGGTGTTTTTGTATCCTGCCTGGAGAAATATCCGCTGGCCAACACCTTGATTAAAATAAAGCCGGGTAACCCAATCGCATAAGCCAGTAAACTCTTAGCTGACATCACGACATGATATGGTGTGAATTCACCATGTTGAAAAATTGTGGTTAATATTGGGCCTGCCAATAACATCAAACCAATCGCTGCGGGGATACTGATCAAAAACACCCACCTTAAAGCCCAATCCATCATGTGTATAAAATGACGGGTATTGCCCTGTGCATGTTTCTCCGACAGATTTGGCAGGATAACCGTCGCCAAAGCAACGCCGAATACACCCAATGGAAACTCCATCAGTCGATCGGAATAATATAACCACGAGATACTGCCAGTCACCAAAAAAGAAGCCATCATCATATCCACGATCAAATTGATTTGAGAAATGGACACGGCAAACAGGGTGGGTATCAGCAATTTCAGTATTTTACCTACACCCGTATGACCTTTTCTCAATCGGGGTCGTGGCATTCGCTTTAAACCCATCAGGAAAGGAATCTGGAAAAGTAATTGTATTATCCCGGCGATCAAAACACCCCATGCCAATGCGGTCACTGGTTCATCAAGATATGGTGCCAGCCAGATGGCGCATGAGATAAGCGATATATTCAGTAACACGGGTGTAAAAGCTGGTACGGCAAATCGTCCATACGCATTTAATATACCCCCTGCGAATGCCGTAAGTGATATAAACATAATGTATGGAAAGGTAATTCTGAGCATATAGGTGGAGAGCTCAAATTTGTCTCCATCGCCTATAAATCCAGCAGCAAAAATCATGATAAATAAGGGCGCTGCTATGACACCGACAAGCGTCACACAAAATAGCACCAGAGCAAGTTTACCGCTGACATGATCCAGTAAATCCTGTACGCCCTTCTCATCATGGAGGTTTTTGTATTCAGTTAATACGGGGACAAATGCCTGTGAGAATCCTCCTTCAGCAAATAACCGTCGCAGGTAGTTGGGGATTTTAAATGCCACGAAAAATGCGTCAGAACCCGTACCAGCAGCAAAATAATAGGCGATCACAACATCCCGCAATAATCCAAACACGCGCGAGATGGTTGTCATAAAACTGACAACGAATGTGGATTTAAGTAATTGTTTTGACAAGTTCGGAGTTGACCAAAGTTGAAATATTTAAGCTAATCTAGCGATAACCATGCTATCTATCTGTTTATTATGACATTTATGTCGTGATGCGCAGGATACCATATTCAAGGAGAAGGATTGACAAATAAGAGCAAGATAAGCATAGTTACGCGCCTCAAAAAGCATTTTTAGAAATTACCAGAAATAAATCGGGAGTTTAACATTGGCTAATATTGCCTCAGCAAAAAAACGTGCACGCCAGAGCGAAAAACGACGCCAGCACAACGTAGGTTTCCGTTCCATGCTAAGAACCTCTATCAAGAAGGTTAATGTAGCGATAGAAAGTAAAGATAAGGAAGCCGCTAGCAGTGCACTCAAAGCTGCCATCCCTGTCATCGACAGCATGGCGGGTAAAGGTATAATTCACAAGAAAAAGGCAGCTCGTCACAAGAGCCAATTGAACGCTCGCTTACGCGCGCTTTAATCGCTATTGTTTTCAATGGTTCAAAAAGAAGCCGGCAATTGCCGGCTTCTTTCTTTGTTCAAAGCAGAACCAGATCGTCACGATGAATCAGCTCTGCTGAATCTACATAACCGAGTAGTTGTTCAAACTTATCGCTGTGCTGCCCTATAATTTTATGTGTCTCTGAGGCACCATAGTTCACCAGACCACGTGCGATCTCCTTCCCCTGGGGGTCAACACAGGCGACAATTTCACCTCGCTTAAAGTCACCATCAACCTCAACAACGCCTACAGCCAATAAGCTCTTCCCTTGTTGGGATAACATATCTGCTGCGCCCTGATCGATCTTTAATGTGCCGCTGATTTGAGACTGGCCCGCCAACCATTGTTTGCGTGCTGTTAATGCTTTCTGATTACTACACAATAAAGTACCGCACAGTTCACCATTCGCGATTTGCTCAAGTACATCGGGGACGAGGCCTGAAGCAATCACGGTATTGACACCAGACTTTGCAGCCATTGATGCTGCTTTCAGTTTTGTCAGCATACCCCCCCTACCCAACGCACCCCCTTCACCTGCATATTTTTCGAGGGTTTTATCTCCTGCAATTGCCTCGTCGATAAATTTTGCCTGCGGATGCCGGCGTGGGTCCGCTTCATATAGGCCTTCCTGATCAGTCAATAAAACCAGCAAATCTGCGTCAACCAGATGCGTCACCATGCCTGCGAGGGTATCGTTGTCACCAAACCGAAGCTCCTCGGTCGAAACAGTATCATTTTCATTGACGATTGGAACCACACCCAACTGTAATAATGTTCTCAACGTGCTCCGCGCGTTAAGGTAGCGTTCGCGATTTGATATTACTTCATGGGTTAACAATATCTGCGCAGTATGGATATTATAATTCTGGAAACATGACTCCCATGCCTTGACCAGCCCCATCTGTCCCACTGCAGCTGCTGCCTGCAATTTGTGCACGGCATGAGGTCTGTTTCCCCAGCCAAGACGAGATATCCCTTCGGCAGTTGCACCTGAGGAAACGATAACGATTTCGTAACCTTTTTCTCTTAATGCGTGAATTTGTTTCACCCATGCATCCATGGAATCAACACGCAATCCACATCCTTCATTAGTCAGTAATGCACTGCCCAATTTAACCACCCAACGTCTTGTCTGTTTTAATTTTTCCCGTGATTCACTCATTATTAAAATTTTCCTGGGAGTTTTTCTCAACCCACTGATAAATGTCTTGTGCCAATGCCTTACAACCCGCCCCTGTGACGGCTGATATTGGATAAACAGGCCTGTCTGTTTCCAATTGTTTCTTTAATTCATTCGAGAACTTATCAGCCTCCTCAGCGAGCACCAGATCAATTTTATTCAAAAGAATCCATCTGGGCCTGTCTTCAAGCCCTCGACCAAAGGCGTGTAATTCCCGTTCAATAATCTTTATATCATTGGCAGCATTGTCTACGCCACCTTCGCAGCCAATATCCACAAGATGTAATAACAGATGTGTCCTGGATAGATGTTTTAAAAATTGTATACCAAGGCCCGTCCCTTCGGCAGCACCTTCGATCAAGCCGGGGATATCCGCAATAACAAAACTCTGCCCCGCTGAAATCTTAACCACACCCAGATTAGGGTACAGGGTGGTAAATGGATAATCCGCAACCTTGGGTTTCGCCTCAGAGACTGAACGTATAAAGGTTGATTTACCAGCGTTCGGTAGACCGAGTAAACCAACGTCTGCCAATACCTGCATCTCCAGAAGTAAGGTTCGCTTTTCTCCCGGCGTCCCTTCTGTTATCTTTCTGGGCGTCCTGTTTGTACTACTCTTGAAGCGGATGTTACCTAAACCATGCCAGCCCCCCTTCGCCACCAATAAGGTCTCACCTTCAGCAACCATATCACCAATGATTTCATCCGTATCTGCATCTTTAACCAATGTTCCTAAAGGAACCTTAATGGTTAAATCATTGCCCCCTTTTCCATGACATTCTCTGCCCATGCCGTGTTGGCCCTTGCTAGCACGAAATAATCGTTTATGGCGAAAATCAACCAGTGTATTCAGGCCACCATCAACAACGAGATAAACACTGCCACCATCTCCGCCATCTCCGCCATCTGGCCCTCCCCTGGGCACAAATTTCTCACGGCGGAAACTCAGGCAACCATTGCCGCCATCTCCTGCTTCGACCTTGATTGATGCCTCATCTACAAATTTCATGTTTTATTGCCAATTATTGAAATAAAAAACCCCGCAGTAGCGGGGTTCTTTGAATAATCATTTTATTACCGCGTTATAGCGGGTATGGCACATTGTGTTGACTCTATCAACCCGCAACCACGCTCACAAAGGTACGATTTTTCGGCCCTTTCTGCTCGAAC
>SMWN01000040.1 GCA_004356415.1 Gammaproteobacteria bacterium | reverse complement strand
TATATTCCACCTCTTTTAATTGGTGCACTCATAGGAGGGTTAATGGCCTAAGAAACAAATAGCTGACTATGACAGTTCATAAGTGTTATAAAAGATTAAGTTGCTCATCCCCGGAGAATTGATGAATTTTGGGTTGATTAATCATTTCAAGTTTTGAAACACTCACGCCCAATAATCGTACCTTACGTGCACCCGCTTCTGTTTTCTGAAGCAACTGTCCCAATATACCCATCATCTCGTCAGCACCCTTTACCGAATTTTCTCTGGTAACACGTCGTGTGATCAATACAAAATCACTGTATTTAACTTTCAGAGTGACAGTTTTTGCAGAAAATCCCTTTTCTTTTAATTTCAAAAAAACTTTTTCGGATAAATAATGCAGTTTATTTAGCATGACATCAACATCAGCTAAATCTTCCTGAAAGGTCGTTTCACAACCAATTGATTTTCGAATTCGATTGTTTCTTACCGGTCGATGGTCTATCCCACGAGAAATTTGAAAATAATACCGCCCTGCCTTGCCAAACTTACCGACCAATGCATTTTCTGACCATCTTTTCAAATCGGCGCCAGTATATATTTTTAATGCATTCATCTTCGCTTCAGTTGCCTTGCCAACACCATGAAATTTTCTGACCTTAAGTAATTCAACAAACTTTTCACCCTGGTGTGGTGTAATCAAATAAAAACCGTCTGGTTTATCCATATCTGAAGCAATCTTTGCAAGAAATTTGTTGTAGGAAACCCCAGCAGATGCCGTAAGTTCAGTTTCATCTTTGATTGTCTTTTTAATTGACCGTGCAATGAGCGTGGCCGATCCCTGAAATTCTGTACACTTAGTCACATCCAGATAAGCTTCATCCAGAGAAAGTGGCTCAACCAGATCTGTATAACGTTTAAAAATAGACTGTATTTCAGTAGAGACTTCCCTGTAGATATCGATACGGGGCCGTATAAAAATTGCCGAGGGGCATAATCTATATGCCCTCGAACTTGGCATCGCTGAGTGAATACCAAATTGTCTGGCTTCATAGCTACATGCGGCCACAACACCACGTTTATCTGGTAAACCACCAACAATCACAGGCTTGCCCTGGTATTCGGGGTTATCCCGCTGCTCGACAGAGGCAAAGAAGGCATCCATGTCGATATGAATGATCTTACGGTTTTCCACGATATATAGTATATTTACCTGGGCTTAACACTACAATTTGTATCAGATTTGTCACTGATACGGGAGCAACCACATTGAAGAAGATTTATCTCCTCAGCTTTTCAGTCTTATTTTTAACTATCCAGCCTTCATTCGCAGACATAAATGCAGCCAACGATGCACTGGCTCGTGGTGATCATGCCACTGCCGCTGCCGAGTTTCAGAAGCTCGCTGAGCAGGGGGATAAAAAGGCACAGGCCCATTTGGGCTATATGTACTATGTCGGTGAAGGTGTTGAGCAGGATTATGCAAAGGCCGTTAAGTGGTATAAAAAAGCGGCAATTCTTGGCGATAAGGATTCTCAATATAATCTTGCTGTTGCCTACGCATTTGGTGAAGGCGCTAAACAGGACTATAAAGAAGCGTTCCATTGGTACAGACGCGCTGCAGAACAAGATCATATCGTAGCGCAATACAGTATTGGCATCTCCTACGCTTATGGCGAAGGCATCGCCCAAAACCCGGAATTGGCTGCAGAATGGTTCACGAAATCAGCAGATCAGGGTTATGAGCGTGCCCAGATATTACTCGGTAGTCTTTACCACACGGGAGATGGGGTTGAGAAAGATTACCAGAAAGCAGCATTCTGGTATCGCAAGGCAGCAGACAGAGGTAATTCCGCAGCCCAATATAATCTTGGCACCTTGTATCGTGCCGGCCATGGTGTGAAGCAGGATTATAACCAGGCGGTAAGATGGTTTCGTCTGTCCGCAGACCAAGGGTATACTGCAGCACAAAACGAGCTGGCCAGTATGGAAAGAGCGATCGCTGGTGCAAATAGACCTGCGCCAGTAGCTGCTCCCGAAATAGAAACAGCACCTGTCCAAGCAAAAACAGACTTGGCAGAGATTGCTGCAGAAACAACAGATTCAATTCCAACCTTGTCAAAATCTGAGCCTGCATCAGTTGAGTCTGAAATAACCACCGAAGAAGAACGCGCACCAGCGGCGGAACCCGCTGAAGAAACAACTGTTGCAGAGGAAAAACCAAAAAGAGGTTTCTTTTCCAGATTGTTTGGCAAAAAAGATGCGTCAGATTCAGCGCCAGATCAAAGTGGTGTCGTCTATGCCACGCCTGAAGAAATTGCTGCTGCTGAAAGTATTTATGTTCCTGTGCCCGATGTCCCCGATACTGAATCTGAAGGAGCGGAAGATATCGTCTTACCAGACATGGCCTCACCTGAACCTGCCCCAACTGATCTTGAAATAGCAGTTGTAGAAGAACTGTCATCTACGGAAGAAGTCGTTGAACAGGCAACTGTTACAGAGTCGGCAGTAGAAGAAAAACCAAAAAGGGGTTTCTTCTCCAGACTTTTTGGCAAAAAAGACGCCCCTGAGGTCGTCGAAGAATCACTCGATGAACCATCAAAAGTAATTACCTATGCAGCTGATTCTGCACCTGTAGGACAACAACTTGAGACTTCAAACAAAAGCGAAATAACAGAGTCACAAAATGAATCTGATATCGCTGCAGTACAACTGCCCGCAGATATTTCTTCGGGAGATGTTACTTTGGCCGAACCAGATTCAACGGATGAGGATGAAATTGACACAAAGATAGAAAAAATCTCAGAGAGTGAAGCACCAAAGAAGGGCTTTTTCTCCAGGTTATTTGGTACCGGTGAGCCTGAAAAAAATAAAACAGGAGAAAATGCAGACACAGCAAAAAACATTGAGATTGACGGATCAGACGAAGTTATCGTCATTGCAAAATTGGAAGAACCTGATCTAGACGAGATCAGGCAACGTGAATATGAAGAAGCATTCATCGACAGCATTGAGGTCGCGCCCGATCTCGATGATATCGGAAGCGTATCAGATTTACAGCCGCTGGCAGTACGGGGAAATGCAAATGCACAGTATCAACTCGGTGCCCTTTTTTACCAGGGCAAGGGTGTTCAGCGAGATTTTGTGCAAGCATTCCTCTGGTATCGCCGTGCAGCACAACAGGGTCATGCAGATGCGCAATATAGTCTCGGAAATATGTACTTGATGGGCGAGGGAATTAAACAAGACGATTATCAGGCAAGGCAATGGTACGAAAAAGCCTCAGAACAAGGTCATGGAAGCGCACAACATAACCTTGAAAGTCTGCAACGAATTGCTATTGCAGAACCAGAACCAGAACCAAAGACTGATTATGATCAACAAAATAATCTATTACTGGAACAGGATGAAGAGGGTCTTGAAGAAAAACCTGAAGATAAAAAAGGTTTTTTCAGTAAACTTTTCGGAAAAGGTGATGATAATGAGGAAGATGAATTAATTATTACTGATGAAGCGGTAGAGGCAACCGAACGTAGCAATGATCAGATATCAGTTGATAATACGGCAAGCACCCGTGACTCAGCCAAAAGCATCTATGAAAAGGGACTTGCCTACGAATTCGGTGAGGGTGTCGCGCAAAGTTACAGTACCGCCTTTGAATATTTTAATAAATCAGCCGAACAAAACCATGCGCCAGCTCAATACAAAATGGGACTTGCCTATGCTTATGGACAGGGCACTGAAAAAGATCCTGTTTCTGCTGCTGAGTGGTATCAAAAATCAGCCATACAGGGTTACGCCCTGGCTCAAAGAACATTGGGCACGCTTTATATGGCTGGTGATGGTGTAGAACAGAACAAGCCGCTTGCCTTGGCCTGGTACGACATTCTTGCCGATAATGGTAATGTTATGGACATTCACAGGCGCGATGCTCTCAAAGAAAAATTGACCCCTGATGAGATAGATGAAGCAAGCGAGTTGAAACGAGAATTATCAAACTGATTCATAGACCCTTCACCGAAATTTAATTTGTATCTCAGTATCCATGATCGGTCCCGACAGGAACTAAAGCAAGAGTTTAAAGTCTATCGACACTATGGAAAAAGAACACATTTATCGACATAAATGAAATTCAAGATCGCATTAATCAGCCTGATTGCCCTGCTTGTTTTTATCTTCTTTTATTTCGGTTTTCATCAATATACAAATCTGGAATTTTTAAAAACACAACAAGCAACTATCACCGAGTACAATGCTTCCTATCCTTTATATACGGCATTAATATTTTTCATTACCTATGTTGCTGTTACAGGCTTGTCACTACCGGGAGCAGTAATCATGACTCTGACCGGTGGTGCCATTTTCGGCTTACTCAAAGGAACGTTGCTGGTTTCTTTCGCATCCACGATAGGCGCCACGCTTGCATTTCTGGCCTCACGCTATCTGTTCAGAAAATCATTACAACAAAGATTCGCAACAAGATTACAAGTGATTAACCAGGGGATTGAAAAAGATGGCGCATTTTATTTATTTACACTACGTCTGGTGCCCGCGTTCCCGTTTTTTATCATAAACATCGTGATGGGTTTGACGCCGATAAAAACCCTGACCTTTTTCCTTGTTAGCCAGATAGGTATGTTGGCCGGCACGATTGTCTATGTAAATGCGGGGACACAACTTGCGCAAATTGGCACACTAAAAGATATTTTTTCGCCAGAATTAATTATTTCGTTCACCTTGCTCGGTGTTTTTCCGCTGATTTCCAAAAAAACAATTGATTTTGTTCAGTTACGACGACAAGCGAGAAATCAAAAATATAAATCTGAAACTTCATGAAGAAAACCTTTAAAAGGCCAGAAAAATTTGATCGCAATTTAATTGTATTAGGTGCAGGTTCTGCAGGTCTGGTGACAGCCTATATTGCCGCCGCCGTAAAGGCCAAGGTGACCCTGATTGAAAAGAACAAGATGGGTGGCGATTGCCTGTATACAGGCTGCGTTCCGTCAAAAGCGCTGATAAGATCTGCAAAATTTCTTGCGCATGCTCGTCGTGCCGATGAATTCGGATTTAAATCCGCTGACGTTAAGTTCGATTTTGCAGATATTATGCAACGCGTTCAGCGTGTCATTAAAACCATCGAACCTCATGATTCGATTGAGCGTTATACGGAACTTGGTGTTGAATGTATCACGGGTGAAGCAAGAATCACTTCACCATGGACAGTTGAGGTCAATGGCAAGACCTTAACGACACGAAATATTGTTATCGCCGCTGGTGCACATCCATTTGTACCACCTATTACTGGTATTGAAGAGGTCGACTACTACACCTCAGATACGATATGGGAATTAAGGGAGTTACCTGAAAGGCTTATCGTACTCGGCGGTGGCCCGGTTGGCAGCGAATTAACACAATGTTTCACACGTTTTGGCAGTCATGTTTCACAAATTGAAATGTTGCCCCGATTATTGATGCGTGAAGACGCAGAAATTTCGGAGATGGTGATGCAACGTTTCAGGGAAGAAGGTGTTTCCGTTCTGACAAACCATAAAGCAAAGAAATTTCTGTTTGAAAATGGCAAGAATATTCTGATTTGTGAACATCAGGGGAAGGATATTCGTATCCCATTTGATGCCTTGTTAGTCGCAGTGGGCCGTGCAGCCAATACCAGTGGATATGGACTAGAAGAACTTGGTATAACAATAGCAAAGAACAGTACCATTGAAACAAACAAGTTTCTACAAACATCATACCCGAATATTTTTGCTTGCGGTGACGTTGCCGGGCCATTTCAATTTACACATACGGCCGCACATCAGGCATGGTATGTCGTTGTAAATGCCCTGTTTGGTAATTTTAAAAAATTTAGCGTGGATTATTCGGTCATCCCATGGGCAACATTTACCGATCCTGAAGTTGCGCGTGTTGGCTTGAATGAAATAGAAGCTAAAGATAAAAATATTCCATACGAAGTGACCACCTATAAAATAGAGGATCTTGATCGCGCTATTACCGATGAGGAAGCACATGGTCTGATAAAGGTGCTAACAGTCCCGGGGAAAGATAAAATCTTAGGGGTCACCATCGTGGGAGAGCATGCGGGAGATTTAATCGCTGAGTACGTCAGTGCAATGCGAAATAAAATTGGCCTCAACAAAATATTGGGCACGATTCACATATACCCAACATTGGCAGAAGCAAACAAATATGTCGCAGGTAACTGGAAAAGGTCCCACGCACCTGAACGATTACTTGAGTGGGTAGAAAAATTTCACGCATGGAGAAGAAGCTAGGAAATATTATTTTCCTGGCCTACTCTCTTATTTCCCCTTCATGTAAGCCTTCCATATCTTCATGAATAATCACTTCTGCATTTGGAAATGCCTTACATATTTCAATCTCCACCGCATTGGCAATTTGATGTGCTTCTTTAAGCTTCAGCTCACCATCCATTTCCAGATGTAATTGAAAAAAATATTGTCTCCCGGATGAACGCGTCCTGAGTTCATGCAAATTGAGTACTTCTGGATGTTGCAAGGCTATGGCTTTAATTTCCTCCCGCACCTCATCCGGTAATTCCTGATCCATAAGTTGCGCCAGTGATTGTTTGCCAATCACCCATGCACTTCTAAGAATATAGAGCGCAATCATGAGTGCAAAAATAGGGTCGGCCATCTGCCAGTCGAGATAGATACTTAAGATTAATGCGACGATGACACTTAAATTGAGTAACAGATCCCCAAAGTAATGTAATGAATCAGCAGTAATCGCGATCGAACCTGTCTTTTTAACGACGTAACGCTGAAATTTAACCAACAATGCCGTTAGGGCGATGGCAATCAGCATCACACCAATCCCGACCATGCCGTTTTCGAGTGCTTGCTGGTGAGAAAATCGATTGATCGCCTCAAAGATCAGGAACAAAGCTGAACCGACAATAAACGCAGCCTGTGCCAACCCGGCGATTGCTTCTGCCTT
>SMWN01000039.1 GCA_004356415.1 Gammaproteobacteria bacterium | reverse complement strand
TAGGGACATTTGCATTCAAACCCAAAAGCTCGCACATCGTTAAATATTCCTGTCAGTTAAAGTTGCTCATTCTAACCCATTATTTAGCGTCATAACGGCAGTGCATTGAACCTGGTATATAGCACTCTGCTAACTGGTACAATAGCAGTTTTTATGATATTGCTTGCACAATGAAATTACACAACAAAATTCGGGACTGTTTGCCTGTACTGTTTGGACTTTTATTGTTGCTGGGCTGCGAACAAGATCATCAGGCAGCCACTGCGATTGTCGGACCAGTGACTGGACAAGAACCTGTAATCTCACTAACCGAACCTTCAAAGCCAATGTATGCTCAAACTGATAGCCAATTCACAATCGGTAATAAACGCTACCTGTATGATATATCAGAGCACTCCATTGAAGATTTAAAACTATTACTTCAACGAGCAGAAGAGATCGCACAGGCGGGAACAGAGGAGCTTGAAGATCTCGAGATTGTCATGATACTACATGGCCCTGATATTGGTTGGTTCACACTGGATAGTTATGATGACAACAGGGAGCTTGTCGATCTGGCCAAGAAGCTGGATACATTTGGTATTATTGATTTGAAAGTATGTGAAACCACAATGGAATACCTGGAAATTGATCGAAAACAGATTCCGGCATTTATTGAATCTGTACCCTATGCTCCTGATGAAATAAACCGTTTATCACAAGAAGGCTATACACACTTATAAGTAAAAATATAACAACAAAGACGGAAAGTAACATGAAGATGGAAGAAGATGAAAAAACACTGCATATGACCGTATTAATGACCCCAGACATGGGAAATTTCTCAGGTAACGTGCATGGTGGCTCAATCTTAAAGTTACTGGATCAAGTTGCCTATGCCTGTGCGGCCAGATACAGCAAAAGCTATGTGGTAACTGTTTCACTTGATCAAGTCACCTTTAATCAACCGATCAAAGTCGGTGAACTCGTTTCGTTCCGTGCCAATGTAAATTATGTCGGAAATTCATCAATGGAAATCGGGGTTAAGGTTATTTCTGAAAATTTACAAACAAAAGAAAAACGCCATACAAATTCCTGTTATTTTACAATGGTCGCAAGAGGTGAAGATGGTAAATCTGTCAAAGTCCCACCTCTCAAACTGGAATCAGAGTTTGAAAAGAAATTATATGATGCTGCTCTTATGCGTAAGGAAATGCGTAAGGAAATTACAGAGCGAAATAAAAAAATTACTGCGGAGATCCCGGATTACAACCCTGATATCTCCTCCTGATATCTCACATTAGAAATGTTGATATGGGCTGCCCGAGGGTTCAAAAAAAGTGCCCTCAGAGCCTGTGCAGTTCAATCCATTTTCCCCAGTAATTTTACCGATACAACTCACTGTAATCCGTATTTCCTTGAAGGCCTTGATAATCAGGTCATGCTTCTCTGCTGGTGCTGTGAAGCATAGTTTATAATCATCACCAAAGGTCAGTGCATAATCCCAGGCAGTCATTTTGTCTATGCATTTTTGCATTGCTTCTGATAGTGGTATTTTTTCCATTTCAATTTCTGCACCGACATGACTTGCATCCAGTATATGACCTAAATCGGCCATTAACCCATCTGATATATCAATCGCGCTATTCGCAATATTCCTCAATCGGATACCAGCATCGATACTTATATATGGTCTATTTAAACTATTCAGAAAAAACATTTTATGCTTTCCCCTAATCGACAATTTCCCGTTCATGATATCCAGGCCAACACCAGCATCACCTAGCGTCCCTGTAACATAGATCAGATCGTCTTTCCGTGCACCATTACGCTTAAGTGCTGACCCTGTTGGGAGCAATCCTTGTATCTGTACTGTGATTGAAAGGGGCCCTCTACTGAGATCGCCACCAATGAGGTTAATCGAATGTGGTTTGGCGAGTTCGAGAAAACCAGAAACAAATTTTTCTAACCAGTCTTCATCTTTCTCAGGAAGGCTGATGGATAACAAAACCCACTTCGGCACCGCGCCCATAGCCGCCATGTCACTAAGATTGACTGCCAGTGCTTTATAAGCAATATCAGACGGCTGTGTCTCTGCTGGAAAATGCGTACCTTCCAGTAAGGTGTCTATTGAAAGTGCAACTTCCATATCATGGGGAATATGAACAATCGCTGCATCGTCACCGATGCCACATTGAACAGATGAATCATCATCTGTAAGGTTTTTAAAATACTTATTGATTAATTCAAATTCTGACGAGGCCATCAATCAAGCCTTCAATTAAGAAACACGCTTCATTTCTGCCGTTCTGATTTTTTGTGCCGCCTTATCCAGGACACCGTTGATATATTTGTGTGACTGCTCTGCACCAAACATTTTTGCCAGATCAACCGCTTCATTCAACACTACCCGATACGGAAGCTCTGGATGAAATGTCAGCTCATAGAGCCCAATGTGCAATATGGCTTTTTCAACGGGGTCCAGATCATCAATGGCTCTATCCAGCAATGGTGCTAATTGTTTATCCAGATTTTCTACTTCCTTTGCTGTTCCACGTAATATCTCTTTAAAATAATCCGTATCGGCTTTTTTTAATTCAGATCGTTCGCTGACAAATTCATTAATCACATCCTGTATCGGCATATCAGACATAGCCCATTGATATAAAGCCTGTACTGCTGAACGACGTGCCCGTATGCGCGCATGTCTGGAGAATGACTTCTTTTCTGGTGATTTTTTCTCCAGGGATTTATCTTTTGGGGCCATTAGGTTAACGCTCTGAAAATATTAATCATTTCTATCGCGGCCTGTGCAGACTCGGCACCTTTATTACTTTCTTCTTCTCCCGCTCTATCCATGGCCTGTTCCGTGTTATCAACAGTCAGTACACCAAAGATCACTGGTGTATCATTCTCCAGGGAAATTTGTCCCAGACCGCGAATACATTCTGAGCATATATAATCAAAGTGAGGTGTCTCACCTCGAATCACAGCCCCTAAGGTAATCACTGCATCACATGTTGTATGTTTAATCACATGTTGAACTGTGGAAGGAATTTCAAATGCACCTGGCACACGGACGACTGTGATATCTTGATCTTGCAAACCAGATTTTTTTAATGTGGCAAGGCAAGCATTAAGCAAACTTTCAACAACGAAATTATTGAAGCGACTCGCAACAATAGTGACTTTTGCGCTATCCAGCATCTGCTTACCTTCAACTAAATGATATTCAGACAAATGACGATGACTTCATCAGGTTACGTATTCAACAACTTCAAGACCAAAACCGGAAATTGCATGAAATCGTTTTGGCGCACTGAGTACACGCATTTTTTGTACGCCAAGATCAGATAAAATTTGCGCACCAAGACCTATCGTACGCTGATCTTTTGTATTTTGTTTATTCATATGCCCTAATTCCTGTGACTCTCCCTGACAAAACAATTTCAACTGTTCTGCCAACTCCTGTGATCCAAACTGATTACACAAGATGACAGCAACTCCTTGTCCTTCAGATTGTATACGTCTTAATACATTATTGATTGGCCATGCGATATTCTCTCTTAAACTTCCTGTTAGATCATAAATTGGGTTTTGCATATGAACACGTACCAGGGTGGGTTCCTCCGGTATAATCTCACCCTTGATCATTGCCAGGTGTAAATTATTATCAATGCTGTCTTCATAGGCGACGATCTTGAAATCACCGTACTCAGTCTGCATATCATACTCGGCGATCCGCTTAACTGTTTTTTCATTTTCAATACGGTGTTGAATCAAATCTGCAATCGTGCCAATTTTCAGGCCATGTTCCCTGGCAAAAATCTCTAGATCCGGTTTCCTGGCCATGGTGCCGTCATCTTTGAGTATTTCTACGATGACAGCCGCCGGTGTAAGTCCTGCTAACTTGGCCAGATCACATCCCGCTTCAGTATGTCCGGCACGCAACAGGAGACCGCCTGGATGCGCCATTAAGGGGAAAACATGCCCAGGCTGCACCAGGTCAGAAGGCTTTACATCTTTTGCCACGGCCTTCTGTATGGTAAGCGCCCTGTCTGCTGCAGATATTCCTGTCGTTACACCCTCCGCGGCCTCGATAGATACGGTGAAATTGGTCCCATGGCTTGAATAAGTATTTCCTGCCATCAATGGCAAGCTTAATGTCTTGCAATGTTCACGTGTTAAGGTGAGACAAATTAAACCTCTGCCAAATCGTGCCATAAAATTGATATCTTCCGCTTCCACAGCAGACGCGGCCATCACCAGATCGCCTTCATTTTCACGATTCTCATCATCCATCAGGATGATAATCTTGCCATCGCGAATATCTTCAATCAGTTCTATTGCAGTATTAAGCGCCATTAAGATTCAGACCTGTATAATTCTATTATTATGGCACAGTTTCATCGTTAACTTTCGTGTGAAATTAGTGATTCCATATAACGAGCCACGATATCAACCTCAAGATTTACTTGTTTACCTTCGACATAGTTAGAAAATATTGTTTCTTCATTGGTGTGTGGAATGATATTGACAGAAAAAGTTGCTTCATCGACTTCATTGATTGTCAGACTGACACCATCGACACAGATAGAACCTTTCTTACAGATATATTTTCCAAGTTCAGCAGGAAATTTTATTTCAAAACGTTCCGATCTTGCATCAGCAGTTTTTTTCTGAATAATTCCCTTGCCATCGACGTGACCATTCACCATATGCCCGCTGAGCCGTGACGAAAGTAGAAGTGCTTTTTCAAAATTAACCTTTTCACCTGTCTCAAATTCATTGAATGTTGTACATGATAGCGTTTCAACGGAAACGTCTGCAGAAAACCCGGTTACCTGTAATTCCACAACAGACAGGCAAACGCCATTTACACTGATACTATCGCCTAGTTTAACATCTGATAAATCAAGGGATTCTGTATTGAACACGAATCTTTTGTCAGAATCGATTCTTTCGATCAATACTATCGAACCAATGGCTTCTATAATTCCAGTGAACATAATCTATTCTTGCCTATTTATTCTGGCCGCTGATTGTTGCCCTAATTCTTATATCTTTTCCAATCGTTCTGATGTCGGAAAAATTCAGTGAAAGTCGATCTGACATATCTTCGAGCAGCGGCAACTGAAACAGAGCCTTCGCATCCTGACCTAACAAAGTCGGTGCGAGATAGAGAATCAACTCATCAATAAAACCAGCCTGTATCATTTCACCAGACAAAGAAGAACCTGCTTCCAGAAGTACTTCATTGATTTCCTTTTCCCTGGCCAAAAAACGTAAAGCAAACTCAAGAAATGCCGAACCTCTTTTTGCTTCTACAGAGACCAGTTCAACCCCGAGATTTGCGAGTTGCTTTTTCTTGTCTTCGTTATCTGAAGCATTAAAAATCGTAACGTCTCCAGGCAAGCCTAATATTTTTGCATCTGGTGAGATTTCAAGGTCAGAATCGAGTATCACTCTCAATGGTTGCCTACCATGCGTAGGCCATTCCCCCCCAGTGGATTGAAATGCTTCAATAGACCTGACATTCATTGATGGGTCATCGGCAATGACAGTGCCAATCCCTGTCATTACGGCAGAACTGCGTGCGCGTAACCTCTGCACATCCATTCTGGATTCATTACTACTTATCCATTGGCTCTCACCATTAGCCAGTGCTGTTTTGCCATCCAGGCTCATCGCCAGTTTACATCTAACAAACGGGCGCCCTTCTCTCATGCGCATTTCGAAACCAGGATTTAATTCACGTGCCTGCGCTTCCATCAAGCCACTCTCTGTTTCAATATCGGCTTTATTTAATTGCTGCAACCCCTTGCCTGCAACGAGTGGATTTGGATCGATTGTTGCTACCACCACCCTCTTGATACCTGCCTTAATCAAGGATTCAGTGCAGGGTGATGTACGACCATGATGTGCACATGGCTCTAGCGACACATAACAAGTTGCCCCTGAAACATCAGTGGATGTGTTATTCTCTGATGCATTTTTCAGGGCCTCGATTTCAGCATGTGGGTATCCTGCCTTTTGATGCCATCCTTCTGCCAGAACAGTATTATCTTTGACGATGACACAACCAACACGGGGATTCGGATCAGTACTATAGAGGCCACGTCGCGCAATTTGTAAGGCGCGAGACATATGTTGATAGTCTGAGGCAGTCCACATCAACTCTCTTCACCATCAGACTTTAACAAATCAAGCTGACTTTCCTTAATCCCGGGGGGCAAATCATTTTCCAGCCGTTCTATCTCATCCAAAAACGCACGTACATCTTCGAAACTTCTGTAGACTGACGCAAAACGAACATAGGCAACTTGATCAAGACTTCGTAACTGTTCCATCACCCAGTCTCCCAGTTTGCGCGATTTCACTTCCCGTTCGCCTTCAGTTCTGAGTTTATGTTTGATTTGTGAAATAGCCATCTCAATTCTTTCCATTGCTACGGGTCGTTTTTCGATGGCCCTTAGAATACCCCCACGAAGTTTATCTTCACTGAAGGGCTCACGCCGACCATCCGATTTCAAAATTCTGGGAAAATTTAATTCCGCAGATTCATATGTCGTAAAACGTTCTTTACACTCCGTGCATTCACGACGACGACGAATTTGATCACCTTCACCAACCAGACGGGAATCAATAACCCGCGTATCCATATTAGAACAAAACGGACATCGCATTCACATACCCTCCTTTTTCAACTGGTTTATGTTTATACCCAAAATACTTGAAAGTGCAGTATCCATAGCACACCCCTTTTTGTCCATGACTACGTTGCTTGAGCTTGAAATATCGACATATTTCCGCATTCAAGCGCCCTGTCATAAACAAAAATATACGCACTCTGAACACTGCACTTTCAAATATCTTGGGTACAGGTTTTTCAATTTATGGTGTTTCAGTTTAACTCTTTTTTAACGACGTAGGGGATCGTATGACGATCCCCTGCAAGCCTGTACTTCGTGAATTACGAATCAGTTTTCGTAAAGTGGCCTGCTCTTACAAAGTACAACAACTTCACCCTTAATTCGTTCGATAACACTCTCATCACCCAAGTTGTCCATGATGTCGCAAATCCAGTTGGCGACCTGTTTGCAATCAGCTTCATCAAAACCACGTGTTGTGATTGATGGTGTGCCGATACGGATACCACTGGTAACAAATGGTGACTTAGGATCATTTGGAACTGCATTCTTATTGACAGTAATGTTGGCACGACCCAAAGCTGCATCAACTTCTTTGCCTGTCAGTCCTTTTTCGATCATATCCACCAGAAACAGATGATTGTCTGTCCCGCCAGAAACAATCTTCAGACCACGCTCAATGAAGGTATCAGCCATGGCTGATGCATTCTTTTTGACCTGCTGGATATAACCCTTGAAACCTGGCTCCAGACATTCTTTGAAAGCAACAGCCTTTGCAGCGATGGTGTGCATATGTGGACCACCTTGATAAGCAGGAAATACCATGAAGTTTATCTTTTTCTGAATATCCTCATTGGCTTTGCCCATGATAATACCGGAACGTGGACCACGTAATGTTTTGTGCGTTGTTGATGTTGTCACATCAGC
>SMWN01000038.1 GCA_004356415.1 Gammaproteobacteria bacterium | reverse complement strand
GCAGGTTTCTTTCTTTGGCTAATTCAGATACCTGCTGATTGACCGCGGCATCATCGGTGGCAGCAATAACCAACATCCTGTCTTTCAGATTATCTTCGCTGAAATGACCAGCAACATAATCAATCGACTTTTTGTCGACCAGTGCTGATAATTCCTGGCACAGTTTCGGCGCGATCACCGTGATTTGTGCGTTGGCCTTACGCAATTGCTCCACCTTGCGCGCAGCTAATGTCCCACCACCGACAACCAGACAGGGTGAAACAGTTAGATCCAGAAATATGGGGAGATACTTCATAACACCACTATGATTTTCTCAGGCATGATCTCATCAGGCATGGTTTTATCAGGTTTTGGGTAATGTAACCCCGGTTTGTCCCTGATACTTGCCTTGCCGATCCTTATACGAGATTTCGCACACCTCATCAGATTCAAAAAAGATCATCTGTGCAACACCTTCATTGGCATATATCTTTGCAGGTAATGGTGTCGTATTGGAAAATTCTAGTGTGACATGACCTTCCCATTCCGGTTCCAGCGGTGTGACATTAACGATGATCCCACAACGTGCATAGGTTGATTTCCCCAGACAGATAGTCAAAATATTTCTCGGAATTCGAAAGTATTCTACTGTTCTCGCAAGTGCGAATGAATTGGGAGGAATTATACAAACATCTGAATCTACATTAACAAAACTGCCTGAATCAAAATCCTTGGGATCAACAATGACTGAATTGATATTGGTAAATATTCTGAATTCCGCTGCACAGCGGACGTCATAACCGTAACTGGAAGTACCATAGGAGACGATCCTGCCTGAGCCATTTTCCTTGATCTGTCCTGATTCAAATGGCTCAATCATGCCCTCATTTTCTGCCATACGTCTTATCCAAGTATCGCTTTTCACACTCATAATCTTATTTTATCTCTCAGTTCTGTATCCACTTATGACCACCATGGACCTCGGTACCCCCTTGAGGGGTGTGGTGGAAATACTGGCAATGCAGGACGCTTATATGGATATAGGAAGTTGAAAATGTCTGCAACAAATTTTCCAGCAATTGCCAGTGCTGATTTAACTGTCACGTTTTTCGATCCCATTTGATTATTCTGCTAATTATTTTCAATCACTATCTTCGGAAATCTACCTGAATAATCTTTCGCCCGCAGAGAAAGTCTTGCCGAAGCCTTTCTGGCAATTTCACGATAGAGCAAAGAGATTTCCGAATCAGGTTCAATCGCAACGGTCGGTTTTCCCTGATCTACCCCTTCCCTGATCTTGATGTCCAGAGGTAAAGACCCTAATAGATCTATACCGTATTGTTTCGACATTTGTTCTCCGCCACCAGAGCCAAAGATATGTTCCTCATGACCACATTGACTGCAAATATGCGTACTCATATTTTCAATGATGCCCAAAACCGGTACACCTACTTTTTCGAACATCTTGAGTGCTCTGCGTGCATCTAACAAGGCAATATCCTGAGGTGTCGTCACAATGATGGCTGCACTCACTGGAATCTTCTGGCAAAGCGTTAATTGTATGTCACCGGTACCCGGTGGCAGATCAATTATCAGATAATCCAGATCGCTCCAGTTGGTATCCCCTAACAACTGCTCTAGCGCCCCGGTAACCATCGGCCCACGCCAGATCATCGGCGTTTCTTCATCAATCAAATAGCCAATCGACATAGATTGAATATTGTAAGACAGCTTAGGTTCGATGGATTTCCCATCTGAAGAATCCGGTTTCCCACTGCACCCCAACATCCTAGGCATGCTTGGTCCGTAGATATCGGCATCCAGAATGCCGACGTTGGCACCTTCTGCCTGCAGTGCCATTGCCAGATTAACTGCTGTGGTTGACTTACCGACCCCGCCCTTGCCCGAGGCAATGGCAATGGTATTTTTAATCCCGGGTAATATTTGCACCCCTTTTTGCACTGAATGCGAGGTAATATCGGTTTCAATCTGTATCGACACGTCACCAATGTTTGGCACAGCACTTAATTCATCCTTCAACGCCTGTTTCAGGGCCGCGTGATACCCGTCTGCTGGAAATCCCAATGTCATTGTCAAATCAACATCAGCACCGTTTACCTCAATATCCTTGATGACGCTTGCTGTTATCAAATCCTGTCCCAGACAGGGTTCTACGTAATTTTTCAGTTGTGTTTCTATACTTTCTCTCGTGATGTCAGTCATTCTTTAGTATTCCAATTCCTGTAAGATATTTTATCGGAGGGTGATTCTACCTTTTCGCGTCTTTAGCTTCACCCTAAACCTCAATAATGGTAACTTACCCCGCAATTTTTCAGGAAGTCTTATCTAGGAATGTACCGATCCATGACTAACCCATGACTGACACACAGAAGACATTAATGGTCACTAGCGCCTTGCCTTATGCCAATGGCCCAATCCATATAGGCCATCTGGTGGAATATATTCAGACGGACATCTGGGTACGATTTCTGAAAATGCGGGGTCATACTTGCTATTACGTCTGTGCGGATGATGCCCACGGCACGCCGATTATGCTACGTGCTCAGCAGGAAGATATCACCCCGGAGGCATTGATCGAGAAAATAGGCCGGCAACATAAAATTGATTTTGCCGACTTTTCAATCGCATTCGATCACTTTCACAGTACACATTCAGAAGAGAATCGTGCACTGTCCTGCATGATCTACGAACGCTTGCGTGATGCCGGACATATTAACAAACGCACTATCAAACAGGCTTATGATCCTGAAAAAGAAATGTTTCTGCCAGATCGCTTTATTCGTGGCGAATGTCCGAAATGTGGTGCAGCTGATCAATATGGTGATAGTTGCGAAGAATGCGGGGCAGCTTACAGCCCGACAGAACTTGTCAATCCTGTCTCAGCCATTTCCGGTGCAACACCTGTTGAAAAAGAATCCGAACATTATTTTTTCAAACTGGCAGACTTCGAAAACATGTTACGCGACTGGACGCGCGCGGGTCATTTGCAGAAAGAAGTCGCCAATAAACTGGACGAATGGTTTGAAACGGGCCTTCAGGAATGGGACATTTCCAGAGATGAACCTTATTTCGGCTTCGAAATCCCAGATGCACCAGGGAAGTATTTTTATGTATGGCTGGATGCCCCGATTGGTTACCTTGCCAGTATGAAATATTTGTGTGCACAGAGTGGCCTCGATTTTAATAATTTCATCAAGGAAGACAGTGATATCGAGATGCACCATTTTATTGGCAAAGACATTGTTTACTTCCACGCACTTTTCTGGCCCGCCATGCTTAAAGGCAGCGGATTGCGCACCCCGACATCTGTTCATACCCATGGCTTCCTCACTGTCAATGGTGTGAAAATGTCGAAAGCCAGAGGCACCTTTATCAAGGCACGGACATATCTTGAACACCTAGATCCTGAATATCTGCGATATTATTTTGCAGCCAAATTAGGGTGCGGTATCGATGATATCGATCTCAATATGGAGGATTTTTTACACAGAGTAAATTCTGATCTGGTCGGTAAGGTCGTCAACATCGCCAGTCGTTGTTCAGGATTTATCGAAAAGCGATATGCAGGAAAACTTGCCGCAGAGATTCATCAGCCTGAATTACTATCAGAATTTATCAATGCAGGAGACAGCATTGCATCAGCATACACTGGCAAAGAGTATTCCAAAGCTATGCGTGAAATTATGACTCTGGCAGATAAGGCAAACCAATATATTGACGACCAAAAACCCTGGGTCATTGCTAAACAGGAAAATAGTGATGATGAATTACAGGCCATCTGCACCATGGGTCTGAATCTATTTCGTCTATTAATTATCTATCTCAAACCGGTGCTGCCGGTCATGGCAGAAAAGACGGAACAATTTCTGAATGTCGAGGCATTCAGCTGGGAAGATAGCCAAACACCTCTATTGGTACATGAAATAAAAAAATTCAAACCATTGATGACACGCGTAGAACAGGAGCATATCGACGCCATGATAGAAAAAAGCAAAGAAGATCTGACAGCGACCGAGAATGTTTCTGATGAAAAAAACCCAAGCTCTGGACCATTACATGATGGCCCCATTGCTGATGTTATCTCTATCGGTGATTTCGCCAAAGTCGACCTGCGCATTGCAAAAATTATCAAAGCCAAACACGTAGAAGGTGCGGACAAGTTACTTCAGTTAACCTTGGATATCGGCGGTGAAACGCGCAATGTCTTTGCTGGAATCAAATCAGCCTATTCTCCGGAAGATCTGGAAGGTAGATATACTGTGATGGTGGCCAACCTCGCACCGCGTAAAATGCGCTTTGGTGTCTCTGAAGGCATGGTTCTTGCCGCAGGACCAGGGGGTAAGGATCTATATATTTTAAGCCCCGATGAAGGTGCAATACCAGGAATGAAAGTAAAGTGAAATGAGAATAAAGTGAGATGAGGGTAAAATGGATGAATGGAAGGATTATTTCTTGTTCTGATTAGTTCTGCGCTGGTTAACAATATTGTCGTCGGACATATTATCGGTACCGACCCAGCGTTGGTATCGACACAGAGGCGTGATGTCTCTCGTGACATCTCATGCGTCATGCTCATCCTGTTACCAATTACGACTGTCATTGCCTCGGCCTCGGCACAGTTCATACTAATTCCATTACAGCTACAACATCTGCAAACTTTTGTATTTGTGATGTTGATTATTATGATTATCTATGGTCTCAGGGCATGGCCAAACCCTGTCTGCAACCGCAGCTCTGAAATAGTTCTGCCACTTGCGGGAATTAATTCTACTGTCCTTGGCACCCTGCTTTTGAATCAACAAGAGCAACATCATTTGTTTTTCTCCTTTGCATTTGGTCTGGGTACGGCAATCGGTTTTGCTTTCATGCTTGCGCTACTGACAGCCATTCATACGCGACTGGAAATGGCTGATGTACCAGCACCCTTCAGAGGTCCTTCCATTACCCTGATTACATTGGCTTTAATCTCGATGGCATTCCTGGGATTTTCAGGTCTGGTGAAATAGATGGCCGCCATTTTGATCATTTTTTTACTGGCCCTGATAAGTGGTTGCTTGTTTCCAGAGTTTCTGAAATGACGGGACAACAAGTGAATATAGAGTCTATTCTTGCTGTATTGCCTCAAACGCAATGTGGCAAATGTAACTACCCGGGCTGCAGACCGTATGCCGAAGCGATAGTTCGAAGAGAGGCAGATATCAACCAGTGCCCACCTGGTGGCACTGCAACTATAAAAATATTAGCTGAATTATTAGGTCGAGAGATCAAACCGCTAAACCCTGAGAATGGATTGGAGAAGGAAAAACACATTGCTCTGATAGACGAAGAACTCTGTATCGGTTGTGTTAAATGTATTAAAGCCTGTCCGGTGGATGCCATACTGGGTGCCACCAAACAAATGCATACTGTTCTTGCTGGAGAATGCACGGGGTGTGAACTCTGTATTGCACCCTGCCCCATGGACTGTATCAGTATGCAGCCGGTAATGGCTTAGGCCAGTGACCATCAAACAAACAAACAGGGAACTGTACCAATTCCCGGGAAGGCTATATCTCAGAACATACAAGGAACTGACAGATAACAAGAAATCACTAAAATCGCCATTTCCAGACAAAATCACCCTGCCACTGTAACAACACATAAGCATACTAAATAAAATAAAAATAAAATGAGTGATATCGACAAAATAAGCTCACCTCATATTCACATAGAAACCTCAGTAACCGAGGTGATGCAACAGGTGATATTTGCACTTATCCCAGGAATTATTGTGTCCATTTGGGTGTTAGGATGGGGTGTCCTTGTGCACTGTTTACTTGCCATTTCATTCGCCCTGGCTTTCGAGGCAATCATGTTGGCTCTCAGAAAGCGCCCAACCCAGGACTTTTTGTTTGATGGGAGTGTCGTCATTACGGGTTTATTGTTCGCATTAACAATCACACCATTCGCCCCCTGGTGGGTAACCTTAAGTGGCATATGTTTTGCGGTTGTTATTGCAAAACATCTTTATGGCGGACTCGGCTACAATATTTTCAATCCTGCCATGGCAGGCTATGCCTTTGTGCTGATTAGTTTCCCTGTTGAGTTAAATTATTGGCCGGCGATAGAAAGTAGTGCCGGATTCATTGAAAGCCTGAAAATTATATTCTCTGGTTTGCCCCCTGCAAGTATCGATGGCCTGAGTGGGGCTACCCCATTAGCATTCACCAAATCACAAATAAGTGGCATGGTGATGATTTCTGAATTTTCCAATGATCCCCTGTTTGGGGTACTTGGAGGCAAAGGCTGGGAGTGGATTGGTCTTTCCTTCCTGGTGGGTGGGGTATGGTTAATCATCAAGGGAATTATCAAGTGGCAAATACCACTGATTTTGATATTTATCTTATTTTTATTAAGCCTTATTTTTCATGGTCATGATCCTGAAATATATGTCTCACCAATGTTTCATTTATTCACTGGTGGAACATTACTCGCTGCCTTTTTTATAGCCACTGATCCTGTGACAGCTTCAGCTACTCCTCGTGGAAATATTATTTACGCCGCCGGGATCGGGATACTGACTTATGTCATAAGAACATGGGGAGGGTATCCAGATGGTATTGCTTTTGCCGTACTGATAATGAACGCCGCAGTACCATTTATCGATAGTGTCACGCGTCCTGTTGTCTTTGGCGAAACGACACCATGAAGTTCCCACACAAAAATTTACTCCCCTTGATTATTTTGGCGGGTCTGTGTGCGATTGTTTTATCGATTACCCATGATCTGAGCAAGGAGCGCATCTCTGAAAATATAAGAATGGAAAAATTACAGGTGATTGGTGCAGTCATGCCGCCTGATTTTGATAACAATATTTATGATGACCTTAAGGTCATCAATTATTCTGATGATTCCGGAAATCAGGTAACAACAACCGTATACAGAGCACGAAGATCTGACCAACCCGTTGGGGTGGTATTCATGCCGATACCAGCAAAAGGCTATAACGGAACCATCCATCTCTCGATCGGTATTCACTACGATGGCACCCTGTCGGGTGTGCAGGTATTAAAACATCAGGAGACAGAGGGTCTTGGCGGAAACATTCATCAGGATAAAACCGACTGGCTGAAACTATTTGCCAATCAATCATTCGACATCACTCCAATGGAGTCATGGGCTATTAAGGATGAGGCCGGTATATTTGATCAGTTAAGTGGCGCAACAATTACTTCTCGTGGTGTTATCAATGCAGTTAAAAATAGTCTAGAATTATATATGATTGAGCAGGACGCCCTGTTTTCTGATTAAATGGTTTTCAAGTTAAAGTTTTCAGACTGGTGTGAAAACAAGGGATACAGATATGGCGCTAAGCAAAGACCTCGCCGATTCACCCGAAGATATTATTAAATATCTCCGAAATCACCCTGACTTTTTTGTCGAACACACAGATATACTTTCTGAACTTAACCTTCCGCATGATACCGGTAATGTTGCTTCCCCAACTAATGTGGCTTCATTGATTGAATATCAAATCGCACAATTACGTCTTGAGAACGCCAGTTTAAATAATAATCTGGAGAAATCAGAAGAAGATGTACTGCATCAACGAGAACTTGTGAATAATGTACACGATTTATCCATACAGTTGATGCAGGTTGATTCATTGGAAACGCTTAATGATCTTCTGAGTAAAAGTTTAAAAAGATTTTATAAAGCCGAACAATTTTTGTTTCTGATTTTTCAAAAACCGGTTGCTTGCAAGGACAGTTCCAATATCCGTTTTCTTGAAGCTAACTCAAAACTGGCCTTTATGTTTACTGAGCTGTACCACCACAATAAACCGCTCTGTGACAGCCTGCAAACAGAACATATAGAAGCGTTATTTCAAGCAGAAACAGAGTCAATCCACTCCACTGCACTCATCCCGGTACAACAATCTGCCTGGCATGGCTTGTTTGTCCTTGGTAGCAAAATACAGGATCAATATAGTCATGGATTTAAAATAGACTTGCTTAGATATATTACGATGATATCTGCTGCTCTGGTAGAAAGCATCGTTTTTAAAGATAGTTCCAAAAAACAAGGGGAGATATCATCATGACGGATAAAAAAATATTACCTGCGTTCCTGCTTTGCTTTTTTCTGGGGATATTCGGGATACATCGATTCTATGTCGGAAAAATAGGTACTGGTATTGCACAGATACTCACCCTGGGTGGCCTTGGATTCTGGACACTTTATGATTTTATTATGATTATCGTTGGCAAATTCACTGATGCCGAGGGGAATGTTCTGACTGAATGGACCTAACAAGCTGTTGAAAAATCCTCAGCTGGCACGATACAGTATTAAAATGTCCTTAAAAATGCTCATTTATGATCTATAAACTGCGCTTTTTCGGCCATTTTTGCCTTGTCTCGCACATATCTGAGGGTTTTTCATCGAGCTTTTAGTGAATATTTTCTTATTGATAAAGCGCTTCAGGAGACTGAAGTACTTTTCGTCATCTCTGTTTAGGGTGTCTCTATTAATTCATTGATTGCCTGACACCATAAAGTTTTGAATAAAGACCATCCTGGGAAAGTAATTCCCGATGGCTGCCCTGTTCACTGATCACCCCTGCTTCAAATACATAGACGTGACTTGCCTGTTTAATGGCGCTCAGCCTGTGTGCCACAATCAAGGTGGTTCTATCTTTGAGAAAATCACTCAGTGCGGCATGAAGTTGATATTCTGTCTCGGCATCGAGTGCCGATGTTGCTTCATCTAGAATCACGACCTTTGGTTCACTTAATACCATGCGTGCTATGGCTAATCTTTGTCTTTGACCTCCAGATAAACGTATCCCTTGCCTACCGACAATGGTATCCAGATCGTCTTGCATTATCTCTACTGTGTTTTTTAATTGTGCTATTTCCAGGGCGTGCCATAAACGAGAATCACTCAGTTCACGACCCATTGTTAAATTAGTCCTAATGGAATCATTAAACAATGCCGGGTGTTGCAATACTGTTGCGACGTTACCACGAATAACATCAAGGCCAATGTCTGTGACAGGAATACCATCATAGTAAATCATACCTTCCCTGGCGGCATATAGACCAATCAAAACCTGTACCAGTGTCGATTTACCACCACCACTGGCACCGACCAGTGCCACTTTCTCTCCTGCCTCTATATTCAGATTAATACCATTCAAAACATCTAACTCGCTACTGCCATAGGCAAAATAGACATCTTCAATTCT
>SMWN01000037.1 GCA_004356415.1 Gammaproteobacteria bacterium | reverse complement strand
TTATGGTGGGCTATGCTATGTCCACTGATGGCTTTGAGGAAGGTGTTTATTATCTGTTTTACCCGGACTGGAGCAAGTTGTCTGCCGAAGGATTTCTTGCAGCACTGGGTCAGGCATTCTTCAGCCTAAGCCTGGGCATGGGTGCCATCATGGTTTATGGTTCCTATTTGCCCGATGATGCATCGATTGCGAATACATCTGTCACTATTGCTTTGGCAGATACCCTGGTTGCCATTATGGCCGGGCTGGCAATCTTTCCTCTGGTTTTTGCTTACGGTCTGGAAACAGGTTCCGGTCCCGGTTTGATTTTTGTGACCCTGCCAATTGCATTTGGCCAGATGCCCTATGGTCAGATATTTGGAACGGGTTTCTTTGTATTGTTGTTGTTTGCAGCATGGACTTCATCGATTTCCCTGCTTGAACCTGCCGTCGCATGGCTGGTCGAGAATCGCGGTATCACCAGAGCCAGATCTGCAGCGATTGCAGGATTGATCGCATGGGTATTGGGCATAGGATCGGTCCTGTCCTTTAATCTTTGGCGGGATTACAGGCTATTCGATAAGACCTATTTCAACATTATGGAATATGTGACTTCCAATATCATGTTACCTTTGGGAGGGTTGTTAATCGCTGTCTTCACGGCCTGGTTAATGTCAAGAAAAGCCGTGATCGAAGAACTTGGGTTAGGCGAAGGCTTACTCTTTGGAACATGGTTGTTTGTTGTACGCTATGTTACGCCTATCGGTGTTGTCATTATATTTCTTCACGCCATAGGAATTTTATGATCATTTTTATTGGAATTATTCAGACAAGGATCAATCAGGCATGACCGAAATTAGCAAAACAGCCGTTGTACCATACACCCCAAGTGAGATGTATACTCTGGTGAATGATATCGAATCGTATCCAGTCTTTTTGCCCTGGTGTACTACTGCAAAGATATTAAGTAAGCAAGAGGAAAGTCTGATTGCAACACTTACACTTGCCATGGGGAAAATCAAACAATCATTTACCACAGAAAATACCATGCGTGAAGGATCCCGAATTGATATGCAATTAATTGATGGGCCTTTCAAACATCTGAGTGGTTATTGGAAGTTTAATCCGGAAGGCGAGCAATCTTGTCACATTCAACTACACATGAATTATGAATTTAAAAACAAAATTATAAAATATGCACTTGGGAAAGTGTTTTATATTGTAATGAATACACTGGTTGAATCCTTTGTGCAAAGAGCACAACAGATTTATGGCAACAGATAATGCCATACCAATATCCTTCCCCATTGAGGTTGCCTATGCTTCATCTCAACAAAGCTGGTTGATTCCATTCAATGTTGAAGAAGGAACAACAATTCAACAGGCGATAGTGACTTCCGGAATTTTAGACCAATGTCCTGCGATTGATTTGAAAACAAATGAAGTGGGGATATTCAGTAAAATCGTTGCACTTGATACTTTGGTCAGGGCTGGTGATCGCATCGAAATCTATCGTCCTCTGATTCTTGATCCAAAGCAGGCACGACGGCTGCGTGCAAAAAAAGAGAAACGAAAAAAATGAAGGTTTTGCCCCAAATAATAGCGTTATGAATAAAAAGCCTGGAAGTATTTCTGCGGTTTTTGTTTCTAAACATATTGTTCTTTTTGCAGTTCTTACATTTTCTATCATTGGCATTTTTATTGCCTCTCTACTAATTGGCAGTGTTGATATCAGCGCAAAACAGCTACTTCATGCGCTGTGGGTTCAGGATGATTCTCTCGTATCAAATGTTGTACTCGAATTGCGATTACCTAGAACAGTTGTTGGCTTTATGGTTGGTGCCATGCTGGCATTGGCTGGTGCTCTGATGCAAGTGCTGTTACGCAATCCACTCGCAGAGCCTTACATATTAGGTATTTCAGGGGGTGCTTCTGTTGCGGTATTAACCACCATGTTATTGGGCCTGAGTGGCTTCTGGATTTCAGGAAGTGCCTTTATTGGTGCGATGATCTCCATGTTGCTGGTGTTCGGCCTGGCCCATGGGAAAGGGGACTGGAGCCCCGTGCGTTTGTTATTGACAGGCATTGTCATTGCCGCCGGATGGGGTGCACTGATCAGTTTGATTCTATCTATCACACAGGGTCCGCAACTTCGAAGTATGTTGTTCTGGTTGATGGGAGATTTAAGTTACGCAACTTACTCCAACTGGTCTTTGCTGACGCTGATTGGTTGCCTGTTAGTATCGCTCGTGATTGCGAGAAGTTTGAACGTTTTAGCCAGAGGGGAAATGCAGGCAGCAACATTGGGGGTTTCCCCAAAAAGAGTTCGCTACATTGTCTATTTTCTTTCGTCCATGCTTGCTGCATCGGCCGTCACCCTAGCTGGTAATGTGGGCTTTGTTGGGTTAATTGTTCCTCACATGATTCGTTTAATGATTGGCAGTGATCACAGGGTGCTTTTGCCGGCGTCATTTATGCTCGGTGGTGGTTTGGTCATGCTGGCGGACTGTCTGGCAAGAACAGTCATTGCCCCTCAGCAACTTCCTGTCGGTGTTTTAACAGCGATTATTGGCATCCCTGTTTTTCTTGTGTTACTGAGGAGGCAGTTATGAGTTTGCTGGAGGCCAAATCATTGACGATCTCTATTGCCGGCATACCCGTTTGCAATGGGCTGAATGTAAAAATACAGCGAAGCGAGTGTTGGGGCATATTGGGGTGTAATGGTGCAGGCAAAACAACACTATTACATACCTTTGCAGGTTTACGGCCTACTGATAAAGGTCAGATTTATTTTTCAGATAAATTGTTAGGCGAATGGCCGCGAAAATTGTTGTCGCAAAAATTAGGTCTATTGTTACAGGATAGTAACGATATATTTCCAAGCACGGTTCTGGATACCGTCATGATAGGACGTCATCCTCACCTGAAATTCTGGGAGGTAGAAAGTCAAGGTGATTTTGAACTTGCCAGAAAAGCCCTGGCTGATGTTTCCCTTGAAGATGCTCAGGATCGACAGGTCAATACATTATCAGGTGGGGAGCGCCGGCGTCTGGCAATCGCGACCTTGTTAGTACAAAATCCCGAACTGTTCTTGCTTGATGAGCCAACGAACCATCTGGACATGCGTTATCAAATTACGCTTCTGGAAATGTTGGTCAGAAGGGCGGATGTTCGAGATGGCGCACTTTGTATGGTCTTGCATGATGCCAATCTGGCCACAAGGTATTGCTCACATATCATGCTCATGATCAGCCCCGATGATATTGTGTCCGGGCGGGTTGATGAGGTATTGACTGATGAAAATCTTGCCAGACTCTACCAATTCCCCATCAAGGCAATAGAAACCAATGAAGGGCGTATTTTTTTACCGGGCTCTTTGTAATTGCTCACACAAAATTCTGGCACCCTGCAGAATTCTGAAAGTGTGTCTTTGAATCAGATCCGGTTCAATATAATCAAGATGATTATTCCTGACGGACGTGAGTGTCGGCCATTGAAGCCAGTCATCCAGCCAGGGCGGACGCCTCCTTCCATCACCACTAGCAATGATGACATCTGGATCTGCGGCGATCACGGATTCCTTACTGACTTCCGGAGACAGGATTGAAAGATCGGTGAAAATATTTTCACCACCACAAATCTGGATCACCTTACTAATAACGTGTTGTCCATTAATTGTAAACAGAGGTTGATGCCAGATTTCATAGAATACGGTCACCAGAGACCGTTTACTGTATTCATCAATAATACCTTTTAACGTATTTCTAAATTCCTGACTCCGCTGCTTCGCAACAGGATAAGTTCCAGCTAGCTTCCCCAGGTTTTCTACCGTTCGTGGAATATCATCCAGATTCACAGGCGACGAAATATAAACGGTTTGTTTCAGATGAATTAGTTTTCTAATGAAATGATCATGTGATTGCCCATTTCCCCAGGCGACAATCAAATCGGGTTGCAGCGATAAAATGGTTTCAATATCCAGGTGGTTTGCATCACCAATACGAGTGATCGATTTTGCCGCCTCCGGGTAATCGCTATAATCATCCGTTGCGGATATTTTTCCTCCGGCGCCGGCCGAAAATATTAACTCGGTAATATGAGGGGCAAGACTGATTATTTTTTTGGCTGGTTGCTCAAGAAATATTTTCCGGCCTGCATCATCGACAACATCTATTGCCGGAGATTCAACCACCCTGAATAAGAGCAATACGAATAGAAGTAATGCGAATGATGGTGGTGTTTTAGTATGACGAATAATTGGCAAGTGACTCTTACAAGTGGTTCTTAAAGAGACTCTTCGGTCTGTTCAAGTACTTCAAAATCACGTTCAATTTGTTCTGCATCACGTTCCGGTATAGGAAGTAGAGAGCCTTCAGACCGTTTTTTCACATCATCTGCCAGGGCTTCTAATTCTTTTTTGTTTTCTTCATCCCTGGTTTCATCGGCCTTCTTGATTTCATCCTCAGAACCAAACCATTTACTAAAGAACCCTTTTCTTTTCCTGCTCGTCGGAACAGTAATATTTATGTTCTCTCCGCTGTCAGCTTCAGCAGAGCGTCCGAAACCCGGGGTGATATCACCTTCAAGATGTGTCAATTTATCGTTTTTAAAAAATACTGCCACACGTCTTTGTACACGCTCACCATCACCTGGTTCAAGACTATAGATATAGTCCCAGCGGTCACTGTGGAAAGGGTCCACCAATAAGGGTGTACCCATAACGAAACGTACTTTTGATTTACTCATCCCTGGTTCCAGTCTGCTAATCATAGACTGATCAATGATGTTGCCCTGTTGGATATCTACGCGGTAAACAAGCGGTATTTTAAGACTACCATCGCTACGTCTGGCACAACCAGTGGTAAGGCTGGTGATAAGGATAGAAAAAGCAATGAGTAATATGATCTTGTTCAACAGAAATTCCAGGTTTAAAAAGTCAGCGGTTAGTGGCTGTTGATGATTGTATCGTAATGTTAAGCAAAGGACACGTGTGTCTATACCCTAACTATCACGACATCGGAGACCGATTTCAGTATAATCGGGTTCGACCTTGCTGATCATTAGCCAGGCCGTAGGCTGTGCTGAGATCACGGCTTGACCAAAATCTAGGGAGTATTTTTCAGGAAATATTTTCCGGGAGTATTTTTTTGGAGACACAAGATTTAAAAAAAGCCGGGCTCAAGGCGACCTTACCGAGACTGCGTATTCTTCAGATCATGGAGGAATCCGATCAGAAACATTTAAGTGCTGAGGATGTTTACAAGGCTTTACTGGAGTTGCATGAAGATGTCGGTCTGGCAACCGTTTATCGTGTGTTAACCCAGTTTGAAGCAGCCGGGCTGGTTATTCGGCACCATTTTGACTCCGGTCATTCTGTATTTGAGATTAATACTGGCGGGCATCATGACCATATGGTCTGTCTAAAGACGGGCAAAGTGATGGAATTCAAGAATGAGGAAATTGAACGGATACAAAAAGAAATCGCTGAACAACATGGATATAAGCTGGAGGAACACAGCCTGGTGCTGTATGTCACACCTAAGGAGGAGTGATTTCGCCCTGATGGCGACCTTATCTTTAGCCTGTCCTCGAAATTATACCAATCTGTAAGTTTGTATTTCGCCTTTGAACGGCGAGGTACTTCTTTTTTGCTTGTCCAAAAAATGAAGTACCCAAGAAAAAAAGACACCCCTGAGATCGTGTCCTGCGGATACCCTCACAGTCGTATGATTTATTAAGGTCGCGGATACAAGACTCCTGTCTTGGTTCCGCTTATTTGAACGTCCTGTGCAAATAACCTTAAAATCATTCAATTGCTCGGCACGATATGAGGGGAATATTAAACGACCTTTATGGTTTTGATCTTATCCATTACGTCTGAACCAGATAGTTCCGGGCCTAGATGTATAATTACTTTAGGAGAACCGAAGGTAGCACCTAGTTCTCTTAAGACTTTTCCTTCAACTTGAGATAAGCCTCCTTCAATCATTTCCAATGGATGAAGCACTAAATTTGGTTTGAACGCAGTTATTCTATTTTTCCAAATTCGGACATAGATATTGCTAGATAAAAAATTGAACATCATCATTTAAAAATCATTGACTTAACATTTCCTTTGCGTGGGCCAGTGTTTGTTCTGTAATTTTTACCCCGCCGAGCATACGTGCAATTTCGTCTACACGCTCTTCTGGACTCAACTCGCTGACACGGGTCAGCGTTGTCCTCGCATGCGTCGCCTTGGCGACTTGCATATGATGATCCCCCTGTGATGCAATTTGCGGTAAATGCGTAACGCAAAATATTTGTCGCTTGTCAGATAGACTGTGTAAAAGCTTGCCCACAATTTCAGCTACACCCCCGCCAATGCCACTATCTACCTCATCAAATATGAGTGTCGGGATGCCTTTGTCTTTACTTCCCGTCACCTGTATTGCCAAACTGATTCGAGATAACTCGCCCCCAGAGGCAACTTTACTTAATGGTTGTAGCGGTTGACCGGGATTGAGCGAAACCAGATATCCAATTTTATCCATGCCATGTTGTAGCGGTGTGTTTTTTCCAATGTCGCTTATTTCTATCGAAAATTGTCCCCCTGGCATGCCCAGTTCGTATAACTTCTTCGTGATGTCATCACTGAGCCTATGGGCAGATTGTTGTCGACATTGATTTAGTCTGGCAGCAGCTTTTCGGTATTGTTCAATGGTTGTCTCCTGAAGTGTCAGTAATTCCCTGTATCGTGCTTCACTGTTTTCCAGTTTGTGTAATTCTTCCTGTAGCGTAAGGAGATGGTCGGTCAATTCTTCAGGCTGGATCTTGTGCTTACGCGCCATGTTATGGAGTGCCCCAAGCTTATCTTCAACCGCTTTGAGTTTCTCAGGGTCAAGTTCAAGTCTATCCAGATAGTGACGTAATTCGTCACTCGCCTCACTAACCTGGATTGTTGCGTTGTTAAGAAGATCAATTACGGAAGATAGGGATTGATCAAATTTCTGAATATCTTGTAGCTCGTTTAAACAATGGCTGATTTGGCTCTGGGTAGAATGCTCGTCATCAGAAAGTTGTTGAAGTGTCTCCTGGCAAACTTCCAGTATGCGGTTTGCATTCGACAGACGGCCATATTCCTCTTCCACATCACTGAATTTTGATTCGCCCGGATTGAGTGCCTCTAGTTCCTGAATCTGATATTGAAGTAATGTCATCTGCGCATCGTGGTCGCGGCTATCACCACTCAGCGACTGTAATTCAAGCTCGGTTGCATGCCATAATTTCCAGGCATCCTTTACCTCGTTTAATTGTTGTTGATGATTTCCGAATTCATCGAGCAGGTTTCTTTGAACGTCTGCTTTTAATAAGGATTGATGTGTATGCTGACCGTGAATATCAACCATGCGTTCACCTAGAGCGCGTAATAATTGTGCAGGCACAGAACTGCCGTTGACATAAGCGCGGGAGCGCCCATCTTTATTAATCACACGGCGCAGGATCAACTCGTCTTCACAGCTAATTTCCTGTTCCGCTAATATAGACTGGATGCCGTTTTCGTTTTCAATATCAAAAATCGCCGTGATTTCAGTCCGCTCACAACCGGTACGTACGATGCCACTATCTGATCGGTCACCCAGCACCAGTCCGAGCGCGCCCACCATGATCGACTTGCCGGCGCCTGTTTCACCCGTGAAGACAGTCAGCCCATCATTAAAGGCTATATCCACTTCTTCAATGACAGCAAAGTCTCTGATGTGGAGGTGTTTCAGCAAACTTCTGTGCCCCACTGCAATTTTGCCCGGAGGGTACTGAAATGATCATGATCCTTGGGATGGATCAGCCGAACCTTTTTATCTTTCTTCTGCACACGGATCCGATCTCCTGGTGCAAGTTCTGTTTCAATATCACCATCGCAAGTCAAACGGGCCTGATCGATCTCACGCGTACCAACGACGATTTCAACCAGACTATTTCCATCAATGACGATCGGCCGGTTAGTTAATGTATGCGGGCAAATAGGCACAAGCACCAGGGCATCCAGGGAGGGATGCAAGATCGGACCACCCCCAGAAAGTGCATAGGCTGTAGAGCCCGTTGGGGTGGATATGATCAGTCCGTCTGAACGTTGCCGATGAACAAAATTGTTATCCACGTAGGTTTCAAATTCTACCAATTTTGCGATATTCCATTTGTGCAGGATCACATCATTCAATGCACTGCTTTTAAAGATGGATTGCCCATCTCTCAGAACCTCAACATGTAACAGAAATCGTTCTTCTTCCACAAAGGTGCCAGCAAAAATAGGTTTTAGATATTCTTCTAACGCATCTGCCGGAATATCGGCTAAAAACCCCAGGCGACCCCTGTTAATGCCCAGCAGGGGAATATCGTGGAGACATGCTAGATGAGCTGCTTTCAGCATGGTTCCATCACCACCGATGGCAATGGCCAGATCACAGCCCGCATCAAAATTATCATCTTTCATGCCAGGTAGCCCTGCTTTATCGGCTCCAAGTTGTTCGATCAGGGCAGAACTACATTCATCCAGAATAAAATCGATTTTACAGGATTGTAGATACGCAATAAGCCTGTTGAGTGTTTCAGCAACTTTCCTGGCTTCTGAATTGGTTATCAGCGCGATGCGTTTAAACGCGTTACTATCTTTGGTTCCCACCATTATTTTATTGGCCATTGTGATAATGAATTGGGCAAACTTAGCATGATCGACACTCAGCCGCCAAACGAAGTTTTGCACTCTTTCCGTTAGAGTGCTAAATTTTACACATATGAAGCGAGTAATCACGGGATAGATATGCCCAAATCAAAAAAATCTCAAGAACTGCCTGAACGCAGCCTGTTTCTATTTAAATCATTAGTCGAGCATTTTATTAATGATGGCCAGCCAGTAGGTTCTCGTACCCTGGTACGTGATCTGGATCTGGACCTTAGCGCAGCAACGATACGCAATGTGATGGCAGATCTGGAAGATATGGGGTTTTTGCGCTCGCCTCATACCTCAGCCGGGCGAATCCCGACGGCCCGGGGTTATCGTCTGTTCGTAGATAGCTTACTCCGCGTAAATGATCTTGGAAGTGAAGAGATACATCGCATTGCCGAGGAGATGGATTCGGTTGATAGCATACAAAATCTACTGGAACGAACCTCTTCAATGCTGTCCGATATTACGCATCTCGCCAGTGTGGTGATGCTACCTCGACTCGAGCAAAGTACATTGAACCAGGTTGAATTCATGTCACTCTCTGATAATCGCATCCTGGTTATATTGGTTATGAGTGATAATGAAATCCAGAACAAAATTATTCATACAGCACGGACATTCAGTGCGTCAGAACTGGAACAAGCTGCCAATTACCTCAATAAAATGTTTTCGGACAAAGATTTACCCGAGATCCGTAAGGAAATGCTGGCTGAGCTGGAAAGCATGAAAGATAACGTCAATCAGTTAATGCAAGCAGCCATAGAAATGGCACAGCAGGCCATTGATTCAGGTTCAAAGGATGACTATGTCCTTGCAGGCGAAACCAACCTGATGGGGGTGTCGGGGTGGGGAGATATAGATCGACTCAAGCGTTTATTCGATACATTTAATCGGAAGCGCGATATTTTGCACCTGCTTGAACAGTCAATCAATGCGAAAGGCGTTCAGATCTTTATTGGCGAAGAATCAGGCTATGAAGTGCTGGATGATTGCAGCGTTGTCACTTCACCCTACGAGTCTGAAGGCCAGATACTGGGTGTACTGGGTGTGATCGGGCCAACACGCATGGATTATGAGCGAGTGATACCGATTGTCGATTTAACAGCAAAAATGTTAGGTTCAGCCTTGAATTCCATGTGAGTACCCCCACTTACACCCAAACAACCAACAATAGACCAGAAATTTATCAGGGTGTCCTGCAATCTGAGGGTTCCTGTTGTTATTAATAAGTTAAACATCTTGAGGAAAGTTATGACAGCCAGGCAGAAAAAGAAAAAGAAAAAGAATATTAGCTCAGAAGAAATAGAGCAGGAAGAAAATATTATGAATGTTAAGGAGCAAACAGGTGATGCACAGGCGGATCCAGCTCAAGATGAAGTAAGTCAGGATGATGTGGCGCCAGAAGTATCAGAAGAGACTGCGACTGAGGCTGAAGAACCAACGATTGAATCGCTTTCAGAACAGATCGAAGTGTTAAAGACCGCGGCAACAGATAATCTGGATAGGGCGGTTCGCGCACAGGCAGAATTGGACAACGTACGAAAGCGTACCAATCGGGATATAGAGAACGCACATAAGTATGCGCTAGAGAAGTTTATTAATGAATTGCTTCCGGTATTAGACAGCCTGGAATTGGGAATAAATGCCTCAGAGAACATGGAAGATCCCAGCAGTTTACGTGAGGGCATGGAAATCACTATGAATATGCTTTGCTCGTCTCTTGAGAAATCCGGAGTTAAACCCGTGGAGCCCCAGAAGGGAGATAAATTTAATCCGGATCAACATGAGGCAGTGACCATGCAAGAAGTAGAAGATATCGAATCGGGCGCTGTCACCACGACTCTACAGAAGGGATATGAACTGAATGGGCGTCTACTCAGGCCGGCAAAGGTGATTGTGGCGAAATAATTTCTGTACTGCCCTTGAAAAGTAAGGCAACAGACGCATATATGTAGAAAGACTAAGAATGACTGACATTGATTAACTATTGAGCAGTTTTGGAGAACATCAAATGGGCAAAATAATCGGCATCGACCTTGGAACAACAAATTCCTGTGTCGCGATATTAGAAGGCGGTCAAGCCAAGGTGATTGAAAATAGCGAAGGTGGCAGAACGACACCTTCTATCGTTGCTTTTGTAGACGGTGATGAGGTTCTGGTTGGACAATCCGCCAAACGCCAGTCTGTTACAAACCCAGAGAACACCCTGTTTGCTGTTAAGCGTTTGATCGGCCGTCGTTTTGAGGATGATGAGGTACAGAAAGATATCCATATGGTGCCCTACAAGATTGTCAAGGCCGATAATGGTGATGCGTGGGTTGAAGTCAATGGCAAAAAAATGGCCTCACCTGAAATTTCTGCACGTGTGTTGATGAAGATGAAGCAGACTGCTGAAGATTATCTTGGTGAAGAAGTCACGGAAGCTGTGGTAACAGTTCCTGCTTACTTTAATGATTCACAGCGTCAGGCGACCAAGGATGCAGGCAGAATTGCAGGACTTGATGTAAAGCGCATCATTAATGAACCGACGGCTGCAGCATTAGCATTTGGTATGGATAAGAAAGAGGGCGATGCCAAAATTGCGGTTTACGACCTGGGTGGTGGTACTTTTGATGTGTCCATCATTGAAATTGCCGAGATTGATGGCGAACATCAGTTTGAGGTGTTGTCGACCAATGGTGATACTTTTCTTGGTGGCGAAGATTTTGATTTACGCATCATAGATTTCATTTGTGATGAATTCAAAAAAGAGCAGGGTGTTGATCTACATAATGATCCACTGGCTTTGCAACGACTCAAGGAAGCTGCAGAAAAGGCCAAAATTGAATTATCTTCAACTCAGCAGACTGATATTAATTTACCGTATATCACTGCAGACGCGGGTGGCCCTAAGCATCTTAATATCAAGATGACGCGTGCCAAACTGGAGTCATTGGTTGATAAACTGGTTGATCGGACCATTGAACCATGTCGTATTGCATTGAAAGATGCTGGTTTGACGTCTTCCGAAATTACAGATGTGATTTTGGTTGGTGGACAAACACGCATGCCGATGGTGCAGGAAAAGGTACAGGAGTTTTTCGGCAGGGAACCGCGTAAGGATATCAATCCTGATGAAGCTGTGGCTGTTGGTGCTGCGATTCAGGCAGGAGTTTTGGGTGGCGATGTCAAGGATGTTCTGTTGCTGGATGTAACGCCATTGTCCCTGGGTATCGAAACCATGGGTGGTGTCATGACCAAGTTAATCGACAAGAATACAACCATCCCGACCAATGCCAGTCAGGTTTTCTCTACTGCTGAAGACAACCAAACAGCAGTGACCGTGCATGTTTTGCAGGGTGAACGCGAAATGATAACAGGGAATAAATCTCTGGGTCGATTCGATCTGGCAAATATTCCACCGGCATCGCGTGGCGTTCCTCAAATTGAAGTCAACTTTGACATTGATGCAAACGGCATACTGAACGTTTCCGCCAAAGATAAGGCAACGGGCAAGGTACAGTCCATTGTGATCAAGGCATCAAGTGGCCTCTCGGATGAAGAGATTGACAATATGGTCAAGGATGCTGAAGCACATGCCGAGGAAGATCGTCTGGCCAAGGAAATGGTTGAGACTCGCAATTTGGCAGATAATATGATTCATGCTTCCAAGAAGTCTGTTGACGAATTGGGCGACAAGGTTGAAGAACAGGAAAAGAAAGATATTGAAGCCGCGATTGCAGATGTTGAAGAAGCGTTGAAGGGTGATAGCAAGGAAGCAATTGATGAAAAAACCACGAAACTGACTGAAATCGCCGGTAAATTAGCCGAGCGTGTCTATCAACAAAGTGCTGAAGAAGGACAGGCTGAAGCTGGAGCGGCTGAAGACAGTGCTGAGCCACAGGATGACGTGGTTGATGCCGAGTTCGAGGAAGTCAAAGACGATAACTAAACAAGCTGAATTAAATCCTGCATGATGATGTCGGGTTTAATTTAAAGATGTAAATGACATAGCCCGAAAGAGATGAAGATTTCTTTCGGGCTTGTTTGCGTGATGAAGATTCAATCGTTTGATAAAATGCGACAGAATTCAGGATTAAGAACGTAAAGTAGACATGGCAAAACGAGATTATTACGAGGTACTTGGCGTATCAAAGAATGCGACAGATGCTGAATTGAAAAAGGCATACCGGCGTTTGGCAATGAAATATCACCCAGATCGGAATGAAGGTGATGCATCAGCGGAAGTGAAATTTAAAGAAGCAAAGGAAGCCCATGATATTTTGTCCGATGAGCGCAAACGCGCTGCCTATGATCAGTTTGGACATGCAGGTGTTGATAATAGTGCTGGCCCAGGTCCTGTTGGTGCTGGCGTCGGTGATATATTTGACAGTGTTTTTGGCGACATATTCGGTGGAGGCGTTCGCGGTGGCAGACAACGTGTCTATCGTGGCGCAGATTTGCGTTATGACCTGGAATTAAGCCTGGAAGATGCTGTTGCCGGGACGACAATTAAGATCAGGGTACCAAAACTTGTCGAATGTGACGGATGCGGGGGTTCAGGGGCAAAGAAAGGCAGTATACCTGCAACTTGTCCTACCTGTTCCGGTCAGGGACAGGTACGTATGCAGCAGGGTTTTTTCTCCTTGCAGCAGACTTGTCCGCAATGTCGTGGACAGGGCAAGATTATCAAAGATCCATGTAGCCAATGTCGTGGACAAGGCAGGGTTAAAGATACCAAGACAATCTCAGTGAAGGTTCCCCCCGGTGTAGATAACGGAGATCGTATTCGACTATCCAATGAAGGCGAAGCAGGAGAGAATGGCGGACCACCAGGAGATATGTATGTCCATGTTAATGTAAAGGAACATCGGATCTTCACCAGAGATGACACCAATCTCTATTGTGATGTGCCGATTAGTTATACCATGGCAGCGTTGGGTGGTGAACTGGAAGTGCCAACATTGGGGGGCCGTGTAAAACTGAAGATCCCTGCTGCAACCCAGAGTGGGAAATTGTTACGCCTACGAGGCAAGGGTGTAAAATCAGTACGTTCTTCTTCGAAAGGAGACTTATTATGTCGTGCGTTCGTGGAGACACCGATTAATCTCACAAAAGAGCAAAAGAACTTACTCAAAGAACTGGAACGTACCATGGGAGAAGGAGGAAAAAAACATAGTCCTCATGCTTCATCATGGTTACATGGGGTTAAGAAGTTTTTTGACGAAATGACAAGTTGAGACCTTTGTACGATTCATCTTTTCCGCCATAGCGGCGTTAAAAAATGGTCTAAAAATACTCATTTACTACGTGTAAACTCCGTTTTTTAGACCATTTTCGCCTTGCTCTGACGAAAAATAGATTTCGTGCAAAGGTCTCAAGTTAAAATATTCGAGAATTTAAAAAAACAGAGAAATATTCATGGCAATTAAAATTGGTGTCTGTGGCGCAGCGGGCAGAATGGGGAAAACTATTCTGGAAGTATGTAATGAGATAGATAATGTCAAGGTAGCCGCTGCAATTGAATATAAAGGTTCTTCCAAGATCGGTATCGATGCCGGGGAACAAGCGGGCATTGGTAAAATTGGTGTTGCGATTACGGATGATATTGCCAAAGTTGCAGATCAGTTTGATGTGCTAATTGATTTCACCATTGCATCCTCACTCACAGAAAATATCGAAAAATGCCATGCTGCCGGTAAGCGCATGGTGATCGGCACGACAGGTCTCGATGATGAGCAAAAGGAGCTTATCAACAAAGTGGCAGAGGATATTGCCATTGTCTTTGCACCAAACATGAGTATCGGTGTCAATCTTTGTTTAAAGCTCCTGGAGATGGCAGCGCAAGTTATTGGCGAAGAGTCGGATATAGAAATAATTGAGGCGCACCATAGACATAAAAAAGATGCACCGTCAGGGACGGCATTGCGCATGGGTGAAGTTATTGCAGATACACTCGGACGTAACTTAAAAGAATGTGCGGTTTATGGTCGTGAAGGGGTCACGGGTGAACGCGATAAAAACACCATTGGCTTTGAAACGATCCGGGCGGGAGACATTGTGGGTGAACATACAGTCATGTTTGCATCGGCGGGTGAACGTGTTGAGATTACACACAAAGCCACCTCCAGAAAAACCTTTGCCTCCGGTGCCGTAAGAGCTGCACAATGGTTAGCGGATAAAGATAAAGGTTTGTTTGATATGCAGGATGTTTTAGGAATCTAAATAGGATTTAGAATCCCGACGCAATCCCCGACTAATAATCCAATCTTTGGCTTGTTCCAGTTCTTGATAAGAAAATAATTTAATTTCTGCTGATAAAAATAAGGCGCAGAGTTTAATTAAAAAACTCAGTGACAGTTTTAATATCAAGGCATAACAAGGTGCTCGTTCGGACGTTCTCTACGCTGCGCTTCGTTCATGCCGCACAGCTTGGTCGTTAGGCAGAAAAAATAAAATAGAAGATTACCATAAATAAATTCAGGAAAAGCTTTATGAAAAAATTATTTTTGTTTTTGTCATTTTTATTAATTGTAATTATTTCTTCTTTATCAGCTGCAGATGATTTTTTTAATGGTCAATGGATTGATTTGACACATGAATTTTCAGAGAAAACTATTTACTGGCCAACTGCTGAACCATTTAAGAAGACCACAGTTTTTAGAGGCCATACGGATGCTGGTTTTTATTACACAGCATATAATTTTAGTGCAGCGGAACATGGGGGAACACACGTAGATGCACCGATTCACTTTTCTGAGAACCGCAATACTGTGGATCAGATACCTATAGAACAATTAATTGGTTCAGGTGTGGTTATTCGAATTACAGAAAAAGTGAAAGAGAATCGCAATTATCAGTTTTCTGTTAAGGATATTTTAGATTGGGAAAAGAAACATGGAATTATTGCTAAAAATAGTATATTGCTTATTGATACTGGCTCAAATAAATTTTGGCCAAATAAGAAAGCATACATGGGAACAGATGAACGAGGTCAGGAAGCTGTAAAAAAGCTAAAATTTCCCGGAATCCACCCTGATGCAGCAAAATTCTTGGCAACAAAAAGAAAGATCAAGGCTGTGGGATTAGATACTCCTGGTATTGATTTCGGTGGGTCTAAGCTATTTGAAACCCATCAGATTTTGTTTGAAAAGAATATCCCGGGTTTTGAAAATGTTGCTAATCTTGATAAATTACCAACGAAAGGGTTCATAATTATTGCTTTGCCGATGAAAATCAAAGGAGGCAGCGGAGGCCCTTTACGTATTGTTGCTTTTATACAGGCTAAATGATTTTTTGTTATGACTAATGCTTAACAAATCGCTGAACTGGACGTCCAAAAGTAGGCTTCCAAAAAACGAAAACCCTTTTTTTGACGCGAATTAGCTCAAGTCGTTATGTTTAAAAAATGAAGAATGCGAAGGAAGGATTCCCACCCATTTCCGATGAATGGGCAACGATTTTAATCTTGGGCACAATACCCGGTGAGGAGTCGTTGAGGAAAAATGAATACTACGCAAATTCACGAAACACTTTCTGGAAAATAATTGCGAGATTGTTAGAGTTTGATCATGACACAAGCTACGAAGAAAGAAAAAGAGCATTAACGAAAAATAAAATTGCGTTGTGGGATGTCATGCAGGCTTGTAAAAGGCAAGGAAGTCTTGATTCGGCAATAGATGATAGAACGATTGTAGAAAATGACTTTGTGTCATTTTATCATAATCATCCAAACATAAGACATGTGTATTTTAATGGGGCAAAGGCAGAAAACGAGTATTTCAAGAGAGTTCTTCCAAGGTTAACTGCTGAGGCAAAAAAGATCGAGTATTCAAGGTTCCCCTCAACAAGTCCAGCCATGGCTAAATTGTCGTTCGATGAAAAATTGTTGGAATGGACAAGAATTAAGAGAAAAACATAAGCAATCACTCAATTCGACGCGCAAAAAGCGCGCGCGCCTTAGCCGAGCTGTTATATGAATTTATAGTCATCAATCATTATGATACAAAAAACTTTATTATTAATTTCAATATTGACTCTATCTAGCTTTGCACACTCCCAAGACTGGTATGCTATGGCAAGGCATGGAGAATGCCATGACTTAGCTGAATTTTCAAAAAATAGCCGCCTTATCATTGGTGCAAAGACACCTAAAGATATAGAAATAAAGCTCAATAAAGCTGGTGTTAAATATACTTTAAAGCGAATGATTGAAGATCAAGACGGAATGCTGAACTTAACAGTTCCTAGTGAAGGTTGGGTAATGATGCTTGTGAAGAAAAAGTATTGTCAGGAGTTTGCAGAAAAGCCCGGATAAACCGGGCTTTTCCATTTTTACTGAGTTAGCTCTTTTAGAACAATCCGGATATATTTCCATCATCATCAATATCAATGCGTTCTGCTGCAGGAACCTTGGGTAAACCGGGCATGGTCATCATGTTGCCGGCAATCGCAACAATAAAGCCGGCGCCATTGGCTAAACGCACTTCAGTGATATGCACGTTGTGATCGGTAGGTGCACCAATTACCGTTGGATCGGTTGAGAATGACATTTGCGTCTTAGCGATACAGATCGGGTATGAACCATATTCT
>SMWN01000036.1 GCA_004356415.1 Gammaproteobacteria bacterium | reverse complement strand
TTTGTTAAGACACAAATTAAATGGCTAAACTACACGGACAGATCAACTACATACCTTGTTATCAAGGATTGTGTGATGAAATGTTTGTGCATGATTATTCTATCAGCTAACCACTAATCACATAAGCCAATCTGACCATAAGCCTTGAAACACATTTCATATTATGTGATTTAGATTAACGCAATGAGATCCATAACCATGGTTAAAGTTCGGACAATGGCCAAAACCGTCTTGGGCAGTATACCGTTACCCATAAATTATTATAAAAAGCGGTAAAATAATCAGAAATTTAAAGCAAGCATCCTTGTGTACTTAGGGATAAACCGACTCCGGGAAGGCCAGATAATCCTATGATTCGGATTTGTTGATTCAGGGGTGGTCGGGTTTAACCACCTCACGATCAGCAACCCGTCATCATTCGCACTCACCACTCTGTATGGCATTCACTGGATGATATTGTCTGGGAAGATGCAAATAAGAACCGCAGTAGATAGAAAATTTAGGCAAAAAAAAGCACACATCCTTGTGTACTTAGGAAATCAGCAATATCTGAGAAGGTCAAAATTAATACGCTGATTTAGGGAAAATACCTTCTACTCTGACTTTGTCCCGCTTCACATCTGCAACCCAGGTCGATAGTAGGTAGATGGTTCGAAAGTATAATTATCAATTAAATGTTTACAATACACATTTTATTAATATATAGTTTCCAATATAGAAACAATAGGAGGCTGAACCATGGATAAGCTAATCAGCATGCAGGTTTTCGAAAAGGTCGCTAAACACAACAGCTTTTCAGCTGCTGCTAAAGATATAGGGCTTTCCAAGGCAATGGTATCCAAGCATATTGCCAGTTTGGAAAATTCTCTAGACGTCCTGTTACTCAACCGAACCACACGACGCTTGAGTTTGACTGAATCAGGCGCCGCCTATTTAGAGCGGATTAAACATATTCTGGCAGATATAGAGGAAACAGAACTCGCCGTTTCTACACTTAGCTCAGAACCTCGCGGAACATTAAAACTGACAGCCCCCACCTCCTTTGGCTCATTTCATCTGGCAAGGGCAATTGGTGGTTACAAGCAGATCTATCCTGACGTGCATATAGAAATGGTTCTCACTGAACGGTTACATGACCTGGTTGAAGATGGACTTGATCTCGCTATACATGTTGGACACCTCGACGATTCCAGTCTGATTGCAAAGCGGCTGGCCAGCGCACGCATGGTCGTCTGTGGCTCACCAGCTTATTTTGAGAAATATGGAATTCCAGAAACACCAGAAGATTTAATTCACCATCAATGCCTCATCTACACTCCACGCACACCTTCAAATGAGTGGACCTTTCAAAAAGATAACAAACAATTTAACGTGCGTGTTTCTGGTGATATTCGATCAAATATTGGTGATGCCCTGCGCGTCGCAGCGATGCAAGATACTGGACTGATACAATTACCAACTTATATGACCGGGCTGGATATCAAGGCGAAAAGATTACAAGCTGTATTGGAAGGCTACGAGCTGCCTGAATCACCGATCAATGCCCTGTACCTCCACCGCAAACATCTGTCGGCGAAGGTAAGAACCTTCGTTGATTACCTATATGATATTTTACATCCTGTTCCCTACTGGGATGAATGGACTCAATAAAATATAATCAATAATAAAGGTTAAATTACCGTTTAACGGGTAGAACCACACATGAAACTCATTACTTTTACACATAATAATAAAAAACACATTGGTGCGATTGATGATGAATACGTCATCCCCGTGGATGATGAAGGACCAGATAATCTGATTGATTTCTTTACGGCTGGTAATGCGATCAAGCAACGGCTTGAAGACAGGATTTCTTCTGGTAAACATCGTGTTGCATTGGAAGACATCAAACTGCAAGCGCCGATACCCAAACCTCCCAAGTTTTTTGGTGTTGCATTAAATTACGCGGATCACATTGAAGAGACGGGACTTGAAAGACCTGAATACCCGACACTTTTCAATAAACAATCGACCTGTGTCATTGGTCCTGGTGAGGCAATTCATCGCCCACGCATTTCAGAAAAACTTGATTATGAAGGAGAACTTGGTGTCGTCATTGGCAAACGTTGCCGGCATGTCCCCAAAGATCGCACGCGCGAAGTGATAGCCGGTTATACCATTTGCAATGATGTTAGCATCAGGGACTGGCAAGCCAGATCACACACCTGGACCCTGGGAAAATCATTCGATACACATGGTCCGATTGGTCCGTGGATCGTGACACCGGACGAGATAACAGATCCCCATCATCTCGATATCAAAACATGGGTTAATGAAGAATTACGTCAATCTTCAAACACCAGATACCTGATATTTGACTGTGATTATCTGATTGAATACCTGTCTATAGTAATGACCCTTGAACCGGGAGATATCATTGCGACAGGAACTAGCAGTGGTGTTGGCGTAAAAATGAAACCTCGCGGTTATATGAAAGCCGGAGATATTGTGCGTATAGAAATTGAAAAGATTGGTGTACTTGAAAATCCTGTCATCGAGGAACCCGCTGAAACGGAATTCATTGATTAGATTTTATTAATGTAGATGTTAAGTAGGTTTAGCCAGGAGGTGTTTCCTCTATCGTCACATCCTCGATAGCATCCTGGATATGTTGTAATCGATTCACTGGGTTATTGATTTCCAGTAATGCTTGTCTTTCCTCTGATTCCAATGGCAGCACTTCAGACAATCGATATCCTACCCAGATTGCATCTTCAAACTTCTCATGATCCGCCTTATACGACAGCTCAAACTTCTCTGCAATCTGACGCAACAAATCGGATAACAACTGATACTGTACAGGCAGCTCTTCACAATCGTCATCATCAATTAACTGTACATCACCTTCCGCGAGATGATTTGGTCGTTCCCTTTGTTTCAGCAAACGAAATCTTTGTTTCCCTTCGACAACAATTTCCAGTAAACCGTCATCACGTCTATCCCAATCAACAATTTTTGCCAATGTCCCTATCTCATAACACTCGGCAGAGCCACCTACTTCTTTTCCGGAACTGATGAGGCATACCCCAAACTGCTGTCTTGAACGTAAGCACATACTTACCATATCCAGATAACGTGCCTCAAATATTTTGAGTGGCAACATGCCTCCCGGAAATAAAACCGTATTCATAGGAAACAAGGGGATAGTCAACATGATGATAATTTCTCGATTAATTTTTGGTGTAACCCTGAGAAACTTCCATTACTCATAATGAGGATATGATCATTTGCTTCTGCGAGGCTGGCAACTGAGCTGACGATATTATCGATATTTTGCATGACGTTAACCTTATCACCCAGCGATGACGTTGCTTTAGACAAATCCCATGCCAGATCATTCGCTTCATATAAATAAATTTGATCTGCCTCGGCGAAGGCATCTGCTAATGTTTCCTTATGGACTCCCTGCCTCATCGTATTCGAACGAGGCTCCATAATTGCAATAATACGCTGCTTCTTAACCTTCTGTCGCAGGGCTTTTAAAGTTGCGCGTATGGCGGTTGGATGATGTGCAAAATCATCATAGACAATCACTTTATTCACTTCCGCCAAACACTCTAAACGACGCTTAATATTCTTGAGCGTTTGTAATGCCTCACACGCCTGTGCTGGTTTAACTCCCACATGGTTCGCTGCAGCGATTGCAGCAAGTGCATTTTCCGCATTGAATTGACCGATCAGATCCCAGTTAACAGTACCCACTATCTCAGCATTGCGAAGCACATTGAACTGACTAAAATCGTCAGCCAGCGCGGCCACTGTCCACTCAGAATTCATATCATCAAATTGGTCGCCAAAATATTCTACGGGGGACCAACATCCCATCTCCAGTACCTGAGAAATTTGAGTGTCACCCTGTCTGGAAATGATCAAACCATTTTCTGGCACAATCCTTACCATATGATGAAATTCTCGTCTGATAGCTGCAATATCGGCGAAGATGTCAGCATGATCATACTCAATATTATTGATAATTAGTGTATCGGGGTGGTAATGGATAAACTTTGAGCGTTTATCAAAAAATGCCGTGTCATATTCATCTGCTTCGATAACAAAACAATTGTCCCCGCCTACTCTGGCAGAGACACCAAAATTCTGAGGAAGACCACCGACAAGAAAGCCTGGATTTAGACCCGCAGACTCAAGTATCCAGCATAGCATGCCGGTTGTTGTGCTTTTGCCGTGTGTCCCTGAAACTGCTAATATATGTCTTTTTTGAAGTATGTACTCACTTATCCATTGAGGACCTGATATATAGGGGAATTTTTGATTGAGCATCGTTTCTACCATCGGATTACCGCGACTTACAGTATTACCGACGATGACCAGATCGGGGGCCGATTCTAGATGCGCTGGATCGTAACCATTCATTAGTTCGATACCCTGCTCTTCTAACTGGGTACTCATTGGCGGATAGACATTGGCATCCGATCCACTGACCTCATGTCCCAGGGATCTGGCAAGCAAAGCAACCCCACCCATAAAAGTGCCACAAATACCTAATATATGAATTCTCATTTAGGGTTTATTTCCGGGAATAACATAGAAATTAATAATGAACTCATCCAAATATAAAGGACAGCGATTGCGATGCCGATACCCAGTGAAGTTGAAATTGCATTCCTCACGATATGAGCCAGAACAGCAATATTCCAGATAACCATGATGAGGAATAATAAAATAATGATTTGCTGTAACCAGGTTTCATACTGATTCTGAGCACCTCCGTAAACCAGTGGAAATATGAATATGCCTAAAATTACACCAGTGCCACACAAGGCTGTGATGGTTTGTATCCAGCGATCAAGATGATGATGTTGCTTAAGAATAAGGAAAATCACGCTTAGTAAAAAGCCCACATCAACAAGACTCACCAGTAATGCATCTTCAAAAGGCCTTGCTTGCAAGGTGAGCAATACATTAAAAACCATGTACAAGGTCAGACACAAATATAGAAGCACACTCGATTTGGGTAAATCTTGCGGACCTTTCCGAAACAAGCAGATATCAAAAAATGATTTGGACAATGTACTCAACGCAGTCAGCATAATGATTCAATAACTCTTTTTATCTGATTGCTAATTCTAAATCAGCCTTTATCTTAAGGTAATTCCGTCGTAATTTGCACAAATTGTTTTCGAGTCGTATTAGGTATCTCTTCAGCATAGCCATACCAGAATAGTCCAACAACAGTTTCCAACTCCAGGTTTATCCATAACAAATCATAAAAACGCTTATCACGAATGACATCCCCCGTGGACCATTTGACGCCAATCTCTTCGTTCCACAGTGCTAACATCAGATTTTGTATCGCACAACAACAGGCAGCGTAGTCTTCCTGACTTCTAACAGGGTCGTCCGATTTGCAACAGGTCAGCACGAACCAGCCAGGTATCTGTCGCCATCTCCTTTCCTTTGCATTGGCAGCATCATCGCCTTTAGATTCCCTAACTATTTCTGTGTTGAGTTCGATCACTGCATTCACTGTTTCATTGCCCAGCAAATAAAAATGCCATGGTTCTGTTAAATGATGGTTTGGCGCCCATCTCGCAAGATCGATTGCTTGCATAAGTTTGTCTTGAGGACGTATTCCTTCCTTGTATTTATGAATCGTGCGTCTGCTTGAAATCAATTCAGTGAGTTTTGAACTATTTATTTCTTTTGACATGGTGTTACCTGAAAAATGTTATCTGATAAGCATTATTGGCTATATTCGTACTTCTTCTCTCTGATCTTGCCAAGTAATTTTGTGAGTTCCCTAGAGGCTTTAGTGTTATCAGGCGTCATATCCAGAATCTCAAGCACATAGTCCTCTGCAAGATCAAAATCCTTATCTTCCAAGGCCATTTTAATCTTATTCTGGTATTTCTCAGCGATCTTCTTTAATTCTCTTCTTGCTCTTTTATCCCTTGGATTGGCCCTTAGCTCTTGCTTAAGTTGTTCAAGCTTTTGCTTGTCTGGATTAGATACTAATGGTTCTTCTTCCTGAATTATTTGTTGCTGATCCTGTTTCTCTTGCTCCTGTTGCCGCTGTATTGCTTCCTGCTCCATTAACGCCTGTTCCCTTAACTTATGTTCCCTGGCCTCCACAGCAGCGTTCAGTCTTCTCTCCGCATCAGTAATGCCATAGTGATCTGGATTAACATGCACTCCCTTATGCAAATAATTTCTGGCATTGGTAATATCATCCGTCTCCAGTGCGTGATCCATCAAATGAATGTATTCATCGACGATCTTATCAAGGCCGTTCAAGGCTTCTACGTTTTCGGGTTCAAGGTTTAATACGCTTTGATATTTTTCATAGGCATTATTACCAAGCGGACTGGTTAATTTCAGTTCCTTGATGTTTGATCTGGCTCCTTT
>SMWN01000035.1 GCA_004356415.1 Gammaproteobacteria bacterium | reverse complement strand
TTGCCGCCAACAATTTCATCACGCATATTAAATCCGGTATAGTAAGTCGAAGTTGTTACTGCTGTGAGTAACTGGATTCCTTTCTTTTGCATCTCTTCTGTTAAAGCCGCTTCACTCTGCGCATTAAATTGCACAGCCTGATCAAAACTGTCTGAGACAATACCGGATGTATCATAATAACCCTGTAAAAATTTATTCCATGTTGGAATAGATTCCTTCTCTAGACTGAAGATGGCCTTGTCAACGAAAGGCATGGCTTTGCCGGCATCTTCTAATAAACCGAGTGCCGCATCATTTTCTTCGCCTGCTTCTGGAAAGGTTTCACCACGAAAGTTTGGGTTTTTTTCCAGTACCATGCGCAGATTCGGATTATTCTCAGTTAGCATAAAAGGGCCCGTGCCAATGGGATACCAGTTCAGGGTGATATTCCGATCAGACATCCCGGCTTGTGAATAAAACAAATCCGCTTCCCAAGGCATGGGCGCAAAAAATGACATTGAAAGCCAATATAGAAACTGGGGATATTTTTCTTTTAAAACAATTTCAAAAGTTGTGTCATCAATGACCCGCGCACCCTTGAAATCATATTCGCGTAAGTCAATATATGACGCTTCATCTGTTTGCGCGTTTTTATATTCCTCAGCGAGTTGCTTGCTGAGCTCAGATAAGCCCAGTATATACTGACTCATCAAGCCCGCAATGGGTGAATGTATCTTTGGGTGTGCCATACGTTTGATTTGGTAAACATAATCTGCGGCTGTTAGTACCCTTGTCCCTGTCTCCTTGAAATCAGCCAGAACATGAATGCCTTTCAGATCATTTTCTTCAAGATCGTGATAAATATAATCATCCATTTTGCCGGTCGCCAGGGCTGGATGCGGTTGATATAACACATCTGGTTTAATTGTGATTCTATAGATCACCCGAAATACTTCTTCGGCGGGGACATTTTCATCAATGGTATTTCCTTTCGCATCCAGATAAATCACTACAGGCATTTCTGTCGCCGTTAAAGGAATAAGCTGGTATGGCCTTTTAAGAAAATGATACTGTAAGGGTGGTTCATAGATTTGACCGAGAAACACGTACTCATTTGAGCTATATGAACGCGCGGGATCCAAATGTTTGGGCCTCTCCGAAAATGTGTCGTAGTAAATATTCCTGTCATCTTCTTCGGCCGGATACGGATTGTTTAAGATAGAGTCCGAACAGGCTGAAATTAAAAAAGTCGTCGCCAGAATAAATATTCGATGAATAATTTGCATAAATCTATTTTCAAATTGAGTTATAGATAAGCCTGTGTTCCATTTGCAACGATAAAGTTCATACCCTGAACTCAACTATCTGAATTCATAACCTGGGACAACATGATCATACTATAATGATCTCAATATAGTATGATTCAGAATAGAATTTTTCAGCTTGCACCAATTTCTGTAAACTTTGAGAGCCTGCGAAGAATCAGGTTCCATTAATTATACAAAGAGTTTCAACTATGGGTTTTCTAGATAATAAGCGCGCATTAATTGTTGGTGTTGCCAGCAACCGATCAATCGCCTGGGGCATTGCGAAGGCTATGCATCGCGAAGGTGCAGAATTGGCATTCACGTATCAAAATGACAGACTGAAAGGCCGGGTTGAAAAATTTGCGGCGGAACTGGGCTCAGAACTCACAATGCCCTGTGACGTTGGCAGTGATGACGAAATAGATAGCGTCTATCGCGAGCTTGGTAAACACTGGGATGGCCTTGATATCCTGATACACTCGGCGGCATTCGCACCAAGAGAACAACTTGAAGGCAGCTATTTAGACAGTGTCACTCGCGAAGGCTTCCTGATGGCTCATGATATCAGCTCATACAGTTTTGCTGCACTAGGAAAGGCTGCCAAAGCTATGATGAAAGGAAGAAATGGTGCCATGTTAACCCTGACTTACATCGGTGCTGTACGCTCAATGCCTAACTACAATGTCATGGGGGTTGCAAAGGCAAGTCTGGAAGCAAATATTCGCTATATGGCCGCCAGCCTTGGCCCCGAGAATATACGTGTCAACGGTATATCAGCAGGCCCGATTAGAACATTGGCAGCATCAGGGATTAGTGGTTTGAAGGATTTTCTACATCATGTAGAAAAAGCTTCGCCTTTACGCAGGAATGTCACCATTGATGAAGTCGGTAATGCAGCTGCATTTCTATGTTCCGATCTGGCCTCTGCAATCACTGGCGAAATTACTTATGTCGATTGTGGATACAACTCTATCGGCATGAGCTAGCAATTACAGATAATGTCTCTTCAAGGCCACAACACCCTTCTCTGGGCAATCCTGGTCGGAGCCTTGGCAGGGATCTTCTGTGGCTGGCATTTCGGCCATGCCATGGAATCCGTTGCATGGATCGGCAAGTTATTCCTCGACTTGCTGATGCTGACCATTATCCCTCTGATTGTCGCCGCAGTCATCACCGGTATTACTGGCCTCGGTGATGTGCGCAAACTGGGTAGGCTGGGTGGGTTTACGGTGCTGTACTACCTTAGCACCACGGCGATTGCTGTATTGGTCGGACTCGTCATTGTGAACATCATGCAACCTGGCATTGGCATAAGTGAATTAAACGAGGCCATACCGGATAAGGTGGCCGGTAAAGAGGCGGTCGGCATTGCCGAAATGATAGGTTCGCTGATCAAACCAAACCTCGTCGCCGCTGCCGCCGAGACACAGCTACTGCCCATTATTCTTTTCTGTCTGTTCTTCGGGGCAGCTTTGACGACCATCGGCGAAAAAGGCAAGGTTGTGATAAATTTCTTCGATGGCCTGAACGATGTCATGATGAAACTGGTCATCTGGATCATGTATCTCTCGCCCATAGGTATCTTCGCTTTAGTCGCATCCAAACTCGGTGCAACCGGTGGTGGTGAAGAATTTCTGGCGGAGATAAGTTCCGTGGGCAAATATATCGCGACAGTGATCATCGGCCTCACCATCCACGCCGTTATCCTGTTTACTATCCTCATTACCTTCAGCAAACGAGGCCGTGACTATTTATTCGATATGCTCAGGGCGCTGGTAACAGCATTTGGCACCGCCAGTTCCGCTGCGACGCTGCCACTCACCATGGAATGCGCCGTGGAGGCCGGGGTCGATAAACGTGCCGTGAAATTCGTCCTGCCACTGGGTGCGACCGTGAACATGGATGGCACCGCATTGTATGAAGCTGTGGCTGTCATGTTTATTGCGCAGGCTTATGGCATTCACATGGGAGTTGAAGAGCAGATCATTATTTTTATCACTGCTACCCTGGCCGCTATAGGTGCTGCGGCTATCCCATCAGCGGGGTTGATAACCATGCTGATAGTCTTAACAGCGGTAGACCTGCCTAAGGAAGGGATTGGATTATTGTTGGCTATCGACTGGTTCCTGGACAGGATACGCACGACAGTTAATGTCTGGGGTGACAGTGTCGGGGCGGCAGTGTTGGAGCGGGTTATCCCTGACTAAAATGTACCTGACTTACGCTTTGAAAATCCCCGAATCAAAGCCTGCTTGAATAAATACTGATACTGGCCTTTTCTTTTAATTCATCGAGCACTGATGACCATTCTTCATTGGCCTTTGATTGAAGTAACATTGATTTTGTTTTATCAATATCTTCATCATTTAACGTAATTGGATATTCGATTCTCGAAACAGCGACAACGGCGTAATCTTTTTTGCCAATTTCGACCCCGCCAAATGTGAGACCATCCCTTTCAGGTTTCCCCAGTTTGAATGCTGTGCGTAATATTTTTCTGTTGACTGAAACATCGTCACGCGTTACGCCTTCAACCTGCGACCACTCAAACTTGAGCGCTCCTGCTACCTGTGAAAGGTTCGAGCCTTGCTGCAACTGCTGAAGAATTTTTTGACCTTTTTCTCGTTGCATTTTACTCGCTTGCTCAGTCTTAAGTATTTGTGCGACTTGTTCCCTCACAGCTTCGAGTGATTTTTTCTCTGCGGGAAAATGTTCCAATACCTGTAAAACAAGCAGACGATTATTATTTAACTCAATCGCTTCACTATTTTCACCTGATTTGATTGCCTCTTTATCAAAACTCGCAACAAGTACTTTTGGTTCAGCCAATATGCCGGTGGCACTGTTACGACTGAAACGATCACTTTCCTGAATTTCAATGCCAACCTCCTCGGCAGCGACTTCCAGGGTATCAGCATGTTCATATGCCAATGTGACCAATGTGTCAGCCAGATCAAAATATTTATGCTCTGCTTCTGACCTTTTATAATCCTTTTCGACTTCTTCTTTGGCATTCTCAAAGGTATTGTTGATGCCACCTTTGATACCTTCAACTCTGAAAACATGCAGCCCTCTGTCTGTCCTCATAACTTCACTGAGTTCGCCTTCATTTACGGAGAACACAACTTCATCAATCTCTTTCGGCAGAACGCCCCTGACCAGAAAACCATGTTCGCTCACCAACATTTCCGGTGCTGCGCCATCATCATGGTTCTCAGCAATTTCTGTAAATGAAATACCAGATGCAATTAATTTTCTTATTTTTTCCGCTTTGCTGCTTGCAATCTCAATATCCTTATCTTCAGCATTTGGTGCTAGTTTGAAGTCAACAATATGTACTTTACGTTGTTCCTTTACATCATACTTGTCTTTATTATCGTCATAATAAGAACGTAACGCTTCCTCAACAATTTCTACATCCTGAGCTAATTTCTCCACCGACAGTTCCAGATATGCAACCCTGACCTGTTCTGGATCTGATAACCCCTGGCTGGTCTTGTTGTAATATTGCTCAATTGCATCATCACTTATCTCGATTGAATCTTTCAGTTCATCTGCAGGTAAAATTGTATAGGTCAAATCCCTCGTTTGTTTGTTGATTCGGGTTAACCAGACGGCTTCTTTTTCCGATACAAACGCACTGTTTGTCACTGCATACTGCAATTGGTTTGCCATCAACTCCTGACGTAATTGACGTTCGAAAACAGCAGTTGTCATACCCATCTGCATGACACCTATCTCATAGGCACCGCGATCGAATCCATTTCCCCCGTTAAATACATCAATATTCGTAATTGCTTTTCTGATCACTGCGTCACTAATCTGCAAACCATTATCGCCCGTGGCCTGATTAATAATCTCATCCTGGATCAACTTATCTAAAGTCTGTTTCTTCAATAATTCTTCTTCACTAGGAGTAAGAGATTTCCCAGTGTATTTTTGCATTTGGTCGCGAAAATTATTGTAGGCCCGTTGAAACTGCCGCAACTTAATATCTTTGCCATTCACCGATGCAACAACTGGTTCTGACCCTTGATCGGCAAAATTAATCCCCCATACGGCGAAGGTAATTATTATCAACCCCATAATGGCACCTGCGATCCAGCCTGTAGCCCAGTTTCGAATTTGCATCAACATAATTCAGTATTACCTATACATTGCGACGGATTAATCTCTTTATTTTCAGGAACAAAATTTTTTATCCCTGGCCCTTAAATGTGTTCATTGTCAAAGCACAACACAATATAACTAAAACCAAAAACGGGCGTACCCTGCAACGGGAACGCCCGTAATATCTATTGGCGGAGTGGACGGGACTCGAACCCGCGACCACCGGCGTGACAGGCCGGTATTCTAACCAACTGAACTACCACTCCAGTTGTT
>SMWN01000034.1 GCA_004356415.1 Gammaproteobacteria bacterium | reverse complement strand
GAGCTAGCAATCTTATGTACCAAGGCACATATGTGGAATAGCAGACTATATTGGATATCAGTAGGAATTTGGTGTGTAGGGTTGTTTTTTGCCTACATCGCCGAACATCTTTTTTATTGATGGCTGGGGGTAGAGGATTATTCCGTACGTCCATGTACTCCACCCCTTCGGAGCCAGCTTCACTGCGTTCATCTGTTCACAAAACTGCAGGAGCAAGTTTTGAACATCACGCTATGCGTGATGGCTTGAAAGGTGGGCCACAAGGATGTAGCAAATAAATTTGTTCGACAACTTGTTCCAGACGTTATCTACCACCTACATCCATGTAGGTGTCCTGACAAATTTGTCGAAACCAAAGGTTCTCATATTGTTTGTACAGTCACTGGTAACGCTACCTGGCGATGGTCAAAACCATGATGAACCCGATAGGCAATGGCACGATCTGTATTTAATGAAGCAAATATCTGTTTGACCTTGTTGACAATCTGCTCAAGACCTTGAACCTTTAGAAGGGCATCCTGTTGATCTGCGAATGATACCTCGGGAAGATCTTCAGCCGTGGCAGATGAACGCACTGGTACGGTATTACCAAATGTCGCACCAGCCAATGTCTATCCAACCAAAGATGGCGAGTATTTGATCGCGGCCAACCAGGACACAGTATTTAAACGTTTCGCTCAAGCCATGGGCAAACCGGAACTGGTCGAAGACGAACGCTATGCTACCCACAGTGCCCGGGGGAAACACCAGCAAGAGCTGGATGATATGATTTCAGAGTGGACTAAAACCATGACTTCCGCAGAGCTACGTAAATTAATGAATGAACATGCTGTGCCTAATGGCAAGATCAACCGTGCCCCGGACATGTTGGAAGATATACACTTTAAGGCACGTGAAGCCATTATATCGATAAAACACCCCGCATTCGATGAATTAAAGATGCATAATGTTTCCCCCAAACTCTCTGAAATGCCCGGCAAAGTAAAATGGTGTGGACCGGAGCTAGGTCAACATAATGATGAAATTTACCGCGATTTGTTGAAAATGGAAAAAAAGCAAATTGCTGAACTTACTGACAAAGATATTATTTAACAGAATTTTCGATATTTGACCTTCATCACCAGTTATATAGAATTTTATTATTTACAAACCGTTGGATAATAATATTTGTTTGTATTGCGACTTGACACTAGATTAAAAACTTCAATAATCCGCGATAACGTAGGCGTGTAACACCCCCTTACAATAGCCCTTGATGATGAAATCTAACTTAACAGGTGGACTCGTTACTGGGGGCAGGTCATAATCGTAAATGTTCCTTATTATATATGTTATTAATCAATTGCTTATGTTTTAATTGTGTGTCCGGCCATCGCACCAATTTTCGTAATTCAAGGGCTTGAGAATATATGAGTTAACCATATATAAAGACATTCAATCACGGTAATCATCATGGAACTTATCTTTGTCTTTTTCGTGGTCGTAATAACATGGCTTATCATTATATATAATCTGTTTGTGCGTGATAAAAACAGGGTGCTGGCCGCATGGAGTGATATTGATGTTCAGCTTAAACGCCGACATGATCTGATACCAAAATTGATTGATGCTGTTAAGCAATATGCTGCTTATGAAAGCTCAACTTTAAGTGCTATCACGGCGCTACGATCTGAAAGTTCAGAGGCTGTCGGCATTGAAAGGAAAGGACAGATTGAGAGTGAATTAAGCACGAAACTGCATCTACTTATCGCTCTAGCTGAAGATTACCCTGATCTGAAAGCAAACCGGTCCTTCCTTGATTTACAGAAAAACCTGACAGATGTAGAAAATCATATCCAGTATGCACGTCGTTACTACAATGGTACAGTTCGTAACTTAAATATCCGTGTCGATTCTTTTCCTGATATGTTTATTGCGAGAATTTTTCGATTTATCCCAGCAGAATTTTTTGATTTTGAAGAAGCAGTTTGAAAGGAAATCTTGGATTATGCGCCAACTAATAACACTGCTGTTGATTTCATTCACGACTATTGGCCTGGCTGAAGAACGCATACACAGTTATCACAGTGATATTGTTGTTGATGATAAAGGAGATATGACTGTCACGGAGACTATCACGGTTAATGCCGAAGGTATTAAGATAAAACGCGGTATATATCGTGACTTTCCAACCCGGTACAAGGACCGTTTTGGAAATAAATACAAAGTAGGATTTTCAATCGTTCAGGTTTTACGTGACGGAAACCCAGAAAAATTCCACACGGAAAAAAAATCAAACAGCATACGTATTTATATTGGGGAAAAGAATCGTTATCTAAAAAAAGGGGATTACACTTACGCAATTACTTATCGAACAAATCGCCAGCTTGGTTTCTTTGATCAACATGATGAGCTGTACTGGAATGTGACAGGTAATGATTGGGATTTCCCTATCGATAAAGCCAGTGCAACTGTACGGTTGCCTGAAATCATACCCCAAGATTCAATTGAAGTTGAAGGCTATACCGGTATATCTGGTAGCAAAGACCAGAATTATACAGCCAGCATTAGATCAGATGGGTCTGCATATATTGAAGCCACACAAACCTTACCGGAACGACATGGTCTGACCATCGTTGTTACCTGGCCTAAAGGCTATATTGCTGAACCCACGACATCTGAAAAAATTGATTACCTGCTGAGTGACAATCGTCATCTCATTGTTGCATCTGTTGGTTTAATTATATTGCTTATTTTTTACGGGCTTGCCTGGCTGAAAGTCGGTAAAGATCCAGAACAAGGAGTTATTTTTCCGCACTATGAACCACCCTCTGGTTATTCTCCTGCCTCCTTGTGTTACGTCTTAAAAATGGGTTATGACAATACATGTTTTGCTGCGGCCATTATCAATCTGGCCGTGAAAGGGTTTCTCAAAATTGAAGAAGACGGTGATGATTATTCACTTGAACTCACAGGGGAAGATAATATTGAAATGGCTCCGGGTGAAGCAGCTATCGTCAAAAAACTTTTTGAGAAAAACACTACCCTCGATTTAATTGCCTATTCACCCATGATGAAGAAATTTATTGAAGTTCTTGGAGGTATTCCCATCGAAACTGACGCTTCCGGTAAAGTAACCAAATTAAAGCTATCACAAAAAAATCATCAACGTATTGGTGGCGCCGTTTCTGCGCATAAATCATCACTGCAGAATAATTATGAAAAAATTTATTTTCTGACTAACACAGCTTATTTTGTTATCGGACTTGTCATTACTCTTATTGTGCTCGTTGCAACTATCTTTTCGCAACCATCGACTTTTGATCCCGGCGCTTTATTTATGCTCGTTTGGTTGATCGGTTGGACATTTGGTGTGTTTTTTTTAATAAAACAGGCTATTCAATTATGGTCGAACATAAATAGTATATTTTCGGTGTTTCATGCTATTTATTTATCTATATTTGCCATCCCTTTTATTGCTGGTGAGATATTTGGTTTATTTATGTTCACGCAGCTGACATCAATTAGTATGGGTTTCGTTTTACTCATTGCAGCAATCATCAATTGGATCTTTTATGAACTGCTAAAAGCGCCCACGCTGGCTGGACGGAAACTATTAGATAAAATTGAAGGATTTAAACAATACATCGATATTGCAGAGCGGCATGAACTGGATTTCAAACACCCAAAAGGAAGGTCACCGGAATTATTTGAAGAATATCTTCCATATGCCCTAGCCCTAGGCGTTGAACAGCAATGGGGCGAATCATTTGCTGATGTACTTGCCCAGGCACAAGCATCTAGTGGCAGCTACTCACCGACCTGGTATCACGGTACACATTGGAATAATACAAACATTGGTAATTTTACCAGTTCACTCGGGTCTTCTTTTACCAGTGCAATCGCCTCATCTTCCAGGGCACCCGGCTCATCATCCGGCAGTGGTGGTGGGGGATCATCAGGTGGTGGCGGAGGTGGCGGAGGTGGCGGTGGTTGGTAATACTTATGACCAATGAGGTAATAGCATGCCAATAAGACAAGTTCCCGCAGGGAATCAACTGCCAGATGATTTTAACGTAATAATCGAGATCCCCTTACGCGGCGATCCGGTCAAATATGAAGTGGACAAGGAGACCGGGATGATGTTTGTCGATCGTTTCATGAACACCGCGATGCATTATCCCTGCAACTATGGCTATATTCCGGAAACTTTAGCAGATGATGGCGATCCGGTTGATGTGCTTGTGGTAACGGATGTGCCCCTAATTTCTGGATCTGTCGTTCAATGCCGTCCGGTCGGTATGTTGGCAATGACTGATGAATCAGGTATTGACGCCAAAATCCTGGCCGTACCTGTCGATAAATTATCAAGTATGTATTCAAACATTAATGCACCAAATGACTTCCCGGATGTTCTTATCAATCAGATCACCCATTTCTTTGAGCATTATAAAGATCTTGAACCGGGCAAATGGGTAAAAGTTGAAGGCTGGCATGATGCCGCTGCCGCACGTGAGGAAATAATGGCTTCCTATAAAAGGAATTTATCAACAGAAAAATGAAGTAGTAGTTTTGTTTCTACTTGCCAGAAATTAGTGCAAGATGATTTGATATTTTAATATATTGAAAACAAAGTGAAAAATGCTAGAACCGACAGTTAAAATTACAATGAAATTCAGGAGATAAGACTGTGTTTTTCTGTAAAAAAAGTTCCGGTGATACCGCTGAGCTGGAAAGGCAAAACAAGATTATGCAGTCTGCTCTAGAGTTTTATGCGGATGTAGAAAGCTGTGAGAGTGGACATAAATACACGGATGCTAGTGATGCTACTATTTTTACCGATGGCTCGGAATCCGCTGCAACTGTGGACAAAGGTAGCCGTGCTTTCAAGGCATTAAAATCCTGTAAGCCTGATTAATATTTCAGTTTTTATCCCTCATTGGTATTTAGCTGTGCCAGTTTGTGAGGGAATACTCATTTATTCAACGATGTTTCTTCTTCATAATGGTCTTTGGAAACGTTATGTCCACTTCTTTCATTTAATGACAGATACATTTTAGAAGCTAGGTTAATGCAGAAATCACAACCATCGCCTGATTTATCTACTCTACCAGTCGGTTATGAGCTGAACGAATATACGATTAAAAGCATATTATGGCAGGGTGGTTTTGGTATTACCTATCTGGCACAGACAACAATCTGGAACGCGACGTAGCGATCAAAGAGTTTATGCCGCAAGGTATGGCGACTCGTAGTGCAGATTACACTGTGCATTCTCTTGGTGAAACTGAGGACAGTGTCTGTCAGCTAGAATGGGGTCTTGAACGATTTATAAGAGAAGCACGGACTTTATGTAAATTTAACCATCCTAATATTGTGCGCGTTCATACAGTTTTTGAAACTAACAGTACAGCCTATATGGTGATGAGCTATGAGAAGGGCATAAGCTTTTCTGAAAGACTTAAAAAGGGGCAACCATCCGAAGAAGAACTCACCGATATGGTGCTGGGTTTACTTGATGGTTTGGAGAGTATGCACGCGGAAGGTTTTATACATCGCGATATCAAACCCGGAAATATATTTATCCGTGCAGACGGGACGGCATTGTTACTGGATTTTGGATCGGCGCGTCAGGCGATAGGTGAAGCAACTATGACGCTGACAAAAGTTGCCTCCCCAGGTTATGCTCCTTTTGAACAATACTATGGCAGGAGCGATATGCAAGGTCCCTGGACGGACATCTATGCCCTGGGTGCTACCCTGTACCGAGCGATAACAGGTGAGGCGCCCACTGATGCAACCTTTCGTAATCGTACCAGTGGTGAAGAAGCTATCCAGGAAATCGTGGATATTCTGGATAAACATAATGATAAATATTCACCATTCTTGTTGCGGGCTGTTGAACACGCTATACGTACGAATCACAAGGATCGACCACAAACTGTAGATGAATGGCATACAATGCTAACTGATCCCAGTTTAACGACTGCAACCTAATGGCGTTACGCGGAGAACAGCTTTAAAAAGAAGTCAGCAAATAAACGGGAAGAGAAGAAAAAGATTCACTGGAAGGATTATCTCGTATTTGGGCCTTTGACAATCGCGCTGGCTGCATTGACATATACCTACCTGCAAAATAGCTAGAAAAATTCTAATATAAGTGCATTCCTGCATCTGGCGAAGAGTTCCCCTGAAAAATAATATAAGGATAATCGGTAGCGTTATCATGGTCAGGGAGAATATTTTCCCCTAATTGGCAATTTATTTTTTCATTAAAATTAACATGTTTTTAATCAAAAATAGTCACTATTTCAGTGATTGTTGCGTTGCGAGATTGTATACTGTCAGCATAGTTAAACAGCTGCAGACAAAGCCAGACGTTTGTTGCCTGGTTGCATGTGTTTTTCTTCAATTTTTTTGGATTGAAAAGGTGTAACAAACCAGATGCTGGAAAATTATTTTCCCATTCTTTTATTCGTTGTCATTGGCCT
>SMWN01000033.1 GCA_004356415.1 Gammaproteobacteria bacterium | reverse complement strand
CTGTGGTAACTTCTTTTTCAGGTTGATACGTGAAAGCAAAGGTAATGCAAACGCGGCCGTTTTCCCGGTTCCGGTTTGTGCCTGCCCGACCAGATCTTTGCCAGCCATCACTAAAGGAATGGTTTTTGCCTGAATTGGCGAAGGGCTCTCATAACCGACATCCTTGAGTGCCTTCATTAAGGGCGCACCCAGATTCAGATCGTCAAAACTTATTTGGGTGACATTTTCGGTCATTAAAATAATCTACTTTTGTTAGCTACCGCGACTAATTCTATGTCTATTCAGGGCAGGCTAGTTGAAATGGGCGCGTATTATAGTGTTTATACCTGTTCTTTTCATACTTACTTCACAAGGTCAAAGACCAAATACCAAATCCAATGAACGATATAACCGAGAATCAATTGAAAACAGGAAAATGTGAAATGTGAAGGGTGAAACGTATTGAAGTATCTTCTAAAGAAACTTCACTTTTCACGTTACAACTACTTAAATATCTCTGATTTTTAAAGTAACGCTAGCCTGCCCCTGTCCCTAGAATTAGTCTTGTTATCAGCTCTGGCAAGTTGTGTGGTTTCTGTCAGTCTCACGTAATTGTTGTACAGGGATCGAATATCCTGAACATACACCACCGCCTGCCCACAACGGCATAAACGCCTGACTTCACCATCTTGAATGTAAGGTTTGGATAATTTTAACATGGCTTTTTCTACATTCCCGAACCAGCGGTCACTATCCAGGCCCATCTTTTCGGCTAATAACCGTGCTTTCTTTACTCTGGTAAACCCTGCGTTATAAGAAGCCAGCGTAAACCATGTTTTATCTTCAAGCGGCAATTCCTGCTCAAACTGATCTCGCAGGATACTCATATACTTCACACCGGCGGTGATATTAAGTGTCGGATCATTCACATCTTCAACACCCAGAGCCCTGGCCGTTGCAGGCATTAATTGCATCAGGCCTTCAGCGCCTGCATAGGAAACGGCAGCTGGATCAAACTGACTTTCCTGATACATTTGTGCGACGATTAAGCGCCAATCAAAACTGTGCTGCTCAGCATTTTTCTTCACAATTTCATCATAAGGTGAAAGCTTGTCTACATGGGTCAGCAATCTCGTACCGGCCCTTCTGTTTTTTGGACGAGACAGATATTTACTATAGAGCACATTGTACGTGTCGCCACGATACTCTTGCTTAATATAATCATTCACCGCAGACAGGAGTTTATGGTCACTCGCCCTGACTGCCCATGACTGCCCAACGGGCTCACTTAATGTGAAAAGTGGTTTCAGACCATATTGCTGGGTCAACTCCGCCTTGACCTGATGGCCACCCAAAATCGTTAAATCATGCATTGCATGTGATACGCGGTACAAAGTTTCTTCTACATTCACGCCTTCGTCAGTATCGATTATCTCAAAATCAATACCTCGCTGCTGTATGCCTTCCAGAAGGCTACGATAAGGGCTCTCAGGTGCTAGTGCGATTCGTCTGCCTTCCAAATCTCTTATATCGACAAGACTTTTTTCTGTGTCACGGCCAATGATGACAGGCGCAGAATAATTATAGGCAATTGTCATCTTGATATTTTCATCATGCAAACTGTTTTCAGGTAATGACGCTGCAATGATATCGCCGTCACCACTGAGTAATAATTCACGCATTTCTTCATGGGAACTGGCAAGCACAACATCAACATTCATTTTTTTTAATTTGGCAAATTTTTCGATGAAACCATATTCAAAACCGTGCATCTTGCCATTATTGAAAAAATAATTACCCGGACTTTGATATGTAATCACCCTCAGGACCTTGCGCTCCTGCATCTTTGGCAAATCTTCTAATCGGACATCTGTAACAATCATGGATAAATGGTTTTTATTTAAAAATTCATTCAGACGATTTTGCAAAATCTCTGCGTCCGTCCTCACCGCCCATGCACGCAATTCCTCTTTTGAAAAATCAAATACAGCACTGACTTCAGGATGTTGTGGCAGGTATTCGCCCAGGTAATCACTTTCAACGATGGTCACATCATATTCACCAGATGTAACACGCATTATGATCTCAACCAGTTCGGATGATTCCGGAATAGCAACCAGATCCATCATCGAATTTTCTGCAAGATATTTTTCCAGTATTGACCAGGATGGAGATGATTTTTTTAGCGCGATCTGTCGAACGAACAAATCCTCCAGACGTTCAATCTGAGTCGTGTCGGTACGCACGACAACCTGTTGGCGTGTTGTACCCCAGGAATATGTAAACTTGATTTGGTCAGTGATGCCGGATGCCAGTGATTCCCCCTGACCGATAACAATATCTCCATGGCCATTGATAAGCGCAGACATGAGTTGCCATTCTTCTTCAACAGCGTGCCACTCGGTCGTCAGTTGATTCTCTTTTGCAAACTGTTCCACCAGGGCGCGTTCTTTCTTTGCAATTGCCTGGGCAACATTATTTGTTCCCTGATAGAGGATTCGAAGAGATTCATTACTAAGCGACTCACTTTCCGGCTTGCCCGGATCTACTTCTGTCGAGAATTGGAGTTCATTTGCAATGCTGGAAGAAATGGGGGTAAAAACCAGTGCCAGACCGATAGCTGTTGATAAAAATCTTTGGGTCAACGACAAAACCTCAAGTAGCAATACCTTTGGTAAATCAACATTCGTCTGACATTTCCTCATTTACCGATAGGTGACCTAGCTCTTGTGGACGCCACTATACGCGTTATTTATTTATTCCTCTATATATTGTGTTATAAAATTCTTTAACTGCTATATATAGGTTTGTGCGATGCGCAAGACGCGCACCTTATCATAGCTTTTGTTGCGTTGCAATAAAATGAGGAGAAACAGATTGTTTCAGATTAGCGTGTTAAAGAAAGGCTCGGGATAGCAAGGTTCGGCCTGAGTAAGTTGTGGGATATGCAGAATTAGATAAGCAATGGAGACTTGTCTTATACAAGAGTAAATATTTACATATGATCAAAGCCTTGTCGTAATGACTGAAGTCGTTCTGGTGTACCAATATCCTGCCATTCCCCTTGATAATGACTTCCAGTCACCCACCCTTGTGCAGCCGCTTGTCGGATCATTGGTGCTAAAGATGCAATGCCTGAGGAACAGTCTTCGAAAAATTCAGTCCTGAAAATACTAATCCCGCTAAATGTCAGCATTGGTTCGCCTTCATTAAGCACCTTGTCTCCGCTTAATGAGAAATCCCCTTGCAGATTATGGGCGGGATTATCAACCAGGATAATGTGTGCCAGACGATTTGATCGATCTTCATCTGATCTATCTAGGCACAGATCAGAAAGTTGCTGAAAAGAAAAGTCCGTCCAGATATCTGCGTTCACAGAAACAAAAGGTTCATCTCCTAATAGCGGTAAGGCTTTAACGATGCCCCCCGCAGTGTCCAGGAGTTTATCTTCTTCGGCTGAATAGACAATTCTAGCACCATAGATATGACCGTCACCTAGATAGTCCTCAATTTGATCACCAAACTCCGCATGATTAATAACAATATCGGCGATCCCGGATTGCACAAGATTTTCTACATGATATTGAATCAGAGGTTTACCGTTGACCTCCAACATTGATTTTGGAGTTTTGTCAGTAAGTGGTCGCATACGTTCACCGCAGCCCGCTGCAAGGATCATGGCTCGCATAACTTATTTGCCTCGGCGATAGAAATACCTTGGATTAGCTCGATAAGACCTCGTAATTCGGGATATTCACCATTGAGATCCACGATATAAGAAAGCGTTCTGGGGATATCTGCCAGGTAGCCTGATTTACCATCACGATGACACAGGCGTGCGAAGATACCGCTGGCCTTAAGATGTCTTTGTACACCCATTAAATCAAACCATCGCATAAACTTTTCTTCATCGATATCTGGATGGTTCTCTGCAATCTTCTCAAAAAAATTGTGTGCCCAGCCCCTAATTTGTTGTCCTGGCCATTTGATATAACAATCTTTCAGCAGTGACACTAAATCGTATGTAAACGGCCCGCAAACGGCATCCTGAAAATCCAGCACCCCGGGATTACCAGGGTCAAAGCCTGATCCATTAATCATTATATTGCGCGAGTGATAGTCTCGATGAACAAAGACCCTTGGCTGAGCCAGGGACTCATCAAGTAGCAATTTAAATACTTCGTCCAGCATTGCCTGATTCTCACCTGATAAATCCAGACCAATGTGTTTTTCTAACAACCAATGTCTGAACAATTCCATTTCCTGCAAAAGCAATTTTTCGTCATAGGGTGGCAAACCATTTGTGTCTGTCTGCTGCTGCATACAAAAAAGTGCCCGCATGGCATCTTGATATAATTTATCTGCACTTTCTTCTGTCAGGTGATCCAAATATTGTTCATTACCCAGATCACTCAATAGCAAGAACCCTTGCTTCAAATCCTTCTCAATGATTTTGGGTACATTGATATTGACAGCAAATAAACGCTCGGCGACGTCAATAAATGGGCTGCAGTCTTCCTGCGCTCGCGGAGCGTCCATAACGATGTATGTCTCGTTATTGTGCGTCAGCCTGAAATAACGTCGAAAACTGGCATCACCGGAAGCTGGTTGCAGTTGGTAATCTTCCGACCCGATGATTTTACTTAACCATTGATTGAGTTGTTGAAGGCGTTTTGTCATTACCGAAGTATCAGTATTGTCTAGTATTCCGTCCAGTTGATATTGCCGGGTTCAGCGTTGCCGTGGTATTTCGCAACAAGGCGGAGTGCGCCGGGAATTGTTGTTCCCTTCCCAAGTGCTGCAACGCGGCTGCGGAATGCCACGGCGATGCCCTGTGGGTTAGCTTGTCAATGCCCATGGGCTACGTTGAACCTCTTGACAAGGAAGCACCATTGTCGGCGAGGCACGCCTTGCCATGAACACTGACAAGTTAACTGAATCCGGCAATATCAACTGGACGGAGTACTCGTGACTGTTTATCGAAGTTCTCTCATATTTCTGGCATCATCACCTGATTTCAATAACGAAAACAAGTTTTTATAGATGATACTAAATTATTTGG
>SMWN01000032.1 GCA_004356415.1 Gammaproteobacteria bacterium | reverse complement strand
TTGTCACGGGCACACTTACTCCTATTACTATCGATGAAATTGGGAGTTCTTATACAGTCATCACTGAGGAACAGATAGAACAGCGCCAGGCTGTCCTGGTTTCGGATCTATTACGTGATGTCCCTGGTTTTGCTGTCAGTCGTTCTGGCGTTGTGGGAAGTCAGACACAAGTTAGGGTGCGTGGTGCAGAAGCCAATCAGTTACTCGTGCTTATTGATGGCGTAGAGGCGAATGATATTGCTGGTGGCGGTGAATTTAATTTTGCACATTTGCTAACGACCAATATAGCGCGTATTGAAATAATACGTGGCCCACAAAGCGCACTCTATGGTAGTGATGCGCTTGCCGGTGTGATTAATATTATTACCAAGAAGGGCAGTGGCCCGACAACGCTCTCGGGTTATGCAGAAGCAGGTTCCTTCGGTACCTTCCATGGTGGTGGAGGAATTTCAGGGAGTGGCGAGCGGTATCATTATAATCTATATGGCTCATACCTGAGTTCTTCGGGGACTAATATTGCCCCGTCAGGTGATGAAGATGATGGTTATGACAATGGCACAATTTCATTTTCAGCAGGAGTGACTCCATTTGATAACTTGAAATTTGATTTTACCGGCAGACATACAGAAGCAAGCAATGAATTTGATGCTCAGGATTTTGTTGTGACAGGATTTGCAGTTGATGCAGACAATAAAAGCGAAACAAGTCAGGATTATTTAAGAGGGCAGGCCACGTTTAGTTTATTCAATCGTGCATGGGAGCATATTGCTGGTGCTGCAATTACCAGTACTGAAAATGATAATTTTACGTCCGGTGTTGAAACGAGCAGCACCCAGGGCAAGAAATTTAGGTTCGATTATCAGACTAATCTTTATTTTGATACATCAAGTTTTGCTGATGCTACACATGTTCTAACGCTTGGCATTGATCACGAAAAGGATTTATTTACCCAACGTGGTATGCCTGGATTCTTTGGCGACCCAAATCAGAAGCAAAATGCTAAAACTACCGGAATTTTCGCAGGTTATCGCGTCGGATTATGGCAACGTTTGTTTTTATCCGGCAGTGTCAGGCATGACAACAATTCAGAGTTTAAAGACACAACGACCTATCGAGTAACGGCAGCTTACAAACTCACTGATCTAGGAACGAGATTCCATGGTAATTATGGGACGGGTGTCAAACGTCCAACATTTGGGGACATGTTTGGCTTTTTTGCAGCTACTTTCATTGGTAATCCAGATCTCAGGCCTGAAAAATCCAGATCGTGGGATGTCGGTGTTGAACAGGATCTGTGGAATGGTAAGGCAAATGTAGGATTCACCTATTTTCACTCACGGCTGGAAGATGAAATTAATGGGTTTTTCTTTACCGGCACAGGCTTTACGGCGGTTAATGTGAGCGGGGTCAGTAAACGCCAGGGCGTCGAAATTACAACTGATGCAAAACTAACAGACAATCTGGAATTGTCTGCAGCCTACTCGTGGTTAGATGCGACTCAACCTGATGCGACAGGAGTTCAAATCATGGAAATACGTCGCCCCCGAAATACTGCCAGTATTAATCTGAATTATGCTTTTCTAAATGATCGCGCTAATGCAAATTTAAACATCAGTCATACAGGTACACAGAAAGATACAAATTTTGCAACATTGACAACGGTTGATCTTGATAGTTATACATTGGTTACTCTGGCTACTTCTTACCGCATAATGAAAAACATAAGCATATACGGAAAAGTGGAAAATCTGCTGGACGAAGACTATCAAGATATTTTTGGCTTTCAGACACCAGGTGTTAGCGGCATCGTTGGTATCAATATGAATTTTCAGCCGTAAAGGATCACTATTATGAAAAAACAAAATCTAATTGCTAGTTATCTTCTTGTTTTAGTGGTGGCATTTTCAAGACTTGCACCGCATCCATTCGGATTTACACCCATCGGTGCCCTGGGCTTGTTTGCCGGGTCATATATGCATAAGCGATGGTCATGGTGCGTTCCCTTAGTGGCATTACTGATAGGTGATGCCATTATAGGGTTTTACAATCCAGTGGTGATGGTCTCGGTGTATATTGGGTTTGCTGCTTCAGCCTGTATCGGTAAGGTATTATTGAGCAGGAAACGGACATTTGTTCGTATGGGCTCAGCCATTTTTGTTTCGGCGTTAATATTCTTTATCTCGTCAAACCTGGGTGCCTGGTGGGTTTATTACCCACACACGACTGAGGGGCTATTGCTTTGTTACCTGAATGGAGTTCCTTATTTCGGCAGGAGTATGCTATCCGATACATTTTATTGCGCCATATTGTTTGGGGCTTATGAATGGTTTCAGCATTGGTCTTTGCACGATTCTGATGCAAAAACAATCTAAAATTCGCCAACGAGTTATCTTGTCATGGAGCAGCGGCAAGGATTCCGCATGGACATTGTATCGGCTACAGCAGCAAGACGAATATGAGGTTGTCGGGCTACTCACGACTTTTAATCAGGAATTTGATCGTTCTGCAATGCATGGTGTCAGGCGAGGGCTTGTGCAGTCACAGGCTCGTGCCGCAGGACTTTCTTTGCATGAGGTGCCTTTACCTTGGCCATGCAGTAACGAGGTTTATGAACGGGCCATGTTGGATGCCTGCACAGAATTACATGAGCAATGGGATGTTGCATTGATGGCTTTCGGCGATTTGTTTCTTGAAGATGTTCGCGCATACAGAGAAATATTTCTGCAAGAGACGGATTTTGCACCCTTATTTCCACTTTGGAATGAACCCACTGATAAACTTGCTGAAGAAATGATTGCTGGAGGTCTTTGTGCAAGAATCACATGCATGGATCCAGAGAAATTATCCAGAGATTTTGCGGGTCGTGATTTTGACAGACATTTTCTGACTGCATTACCAAATGGGATTGATCCATGCGGTGAATATGGGGAGTTTCACACCTTTACCTGGGATGGGCCAATGTTTAAACACGCGATTCAGATCCAATCAGGTGAAACGGTAGAAAGAGAAGGTTTTGTTTTTACGGATATTTTGCCGAGAGAAGAAATGCGATGAGAATTATTTCACTTTTGCCCAGTGCCACCGAAATTATATGTTCCCTGGGTCTACGAGAGCATCTGGTCGGAGTAACGCATGAATGTGATTATCCTGTGGATATTGTGGGCTTACCGATTGTAACAAAAAGCGCAATTCCACATGATGCGTCAAGTATAGATATTGATCAGTTGGTACGTAGTCAATTAGAAACAACCACGGCTTTATATTCCCTCAATGTGGAATTATTGGATGAGTTGCATCCGGATATCATCATAACTCAGGCATTGTGTGAGGTATGTGCAGTATCGGAGGCCGAGATAGAAGCATCGATCTGTCAGCTATCAAAACGACCTCGTGTGGTGAATCTGGAGCCGATGTGCTTAAAAGATGTTTTCGATACGTTATTACTCGTCGGTCAAGAAACCAATCAGCGAGATATCGCTGTCGATGTTGTGCATGCCTTAAATACTCGTGTTGAGCGGGTGCGTGTATTGACCGAATCACATATTAAAAAGGCTCAGTATCCAAAGGTGGCCTTTCTTGAGTGGATAGATCCACCGTTTAATGCGGGGCACTGGACACCCGAATTGATTGAAATGGCCGGTGGCATAGATTGTCTGGGTAACAAGCATCAGCCGTCACAAACAACGTTATGGGAGCGTATTATCGAAGTTCAGCCTGATGTTATGTTTGTTGCCTGTTGTGGTTTTCCAATGGAGCGTGCTATTCAGGATCTGCCAATCTTACAGGCGAATGAAGGTTGGGAGGATCTGCCTTGCGTTAAGCGTAATCGAGTTTATTTCTCTGATGGCAATTCCTATTTTAATCGACCAGGACCGCGACTTGTGGATAGTCTGGAGATAATTGCTAATGCATTACACCCGGATGTGCATATACTTAGTATGAATTTACCGCCAGCCATCAGGGTACTTGACTGATTTAATAACACGAGGTTTGTATGGGACATCGACTTTCAAAAATTTATACAAGGACCGGGGATGACGGATCGACCGGGCTGGCAGACGGCAGTCGGATAGAGAAAGATGCTGGTCGTATAAACACATTTGGCGATGTAGATGAATTAAACAGTCTATTAGGGCTGTTGATTGCAAATGATATTGATGCACAGATGAAGGGGTATTTACTGGATATCCAGCATGTTTTATTCGATCTTGGCGGGGAACTGGCAATCCCTGATAGTGAAATGGTGGACGAATCTCGCGTTGAGTATCTTGAACGAATAATTGATGAATATAATGAATCATTGCCCCCACTGAAGGAATTTATATTGCCTGGGGGATCTATCTCTGCTGCGACGTGTCACACAGCGCGCTCAGTTTGTCGTCGTGCGGAACGCCAACTCGTGAGTTTATCTAGAGAAATATCCATCAATAAAACTTCACTCAGGTTTTTGAATCGCTTGTCTGATTTGTTGTTTGTCTTTGCGAGAACCCTGGCGCGCAGTGAGGGAGGGGAGGAGATATACTGGCAGAGCGAACGGCTTGATGGTAAAAATCCGAATTAATGAGGTACGCTAAAAATTGTTGCCTAATACGGTTTTTCTTCCAACATAAGCATTTGGCCCTCACGAATCATCTTGACTCTACCGAGAAAGGTGTTCCCCAGCAGTATGATTCTGGGGAAATCTCCATCATGTACTGCAGCTTGCACATCGTGTAATTTGATGCCTCCTACCATCACAGTCTTTAGATTAACGATATATATCTTGTCCAGACCAGAGGCGGTTTCTGATAATCCTTCTTTGCCTTCAAACTTGTAATCAATGCCGATGCGCCTGGCATGATGTTTATTCATTGATATGGATGTTGCGCCAGTATCGACCAAAAACTTCACCTGAAATTCATTAATGCTCCCGTTGACCTCGTACATGCCACCCCTGTCAGGTGCGATGGACACTGTATTTCTTCCTGCAGGCTTCTTGAAACTACTGCCTATGTGTTGGCTCAAAGTGTATGTTTTCTGTTCGCCGTCAATTTCAATGACCGCTTCTTTGGCATTTGCCGAGATAAGCAAGACACCTTCCGGGCTTGGTTCGCCAACATTGAGCAACCTTTGTTTACCATCAATTGTGACAATAGCCTTGTTTTTAAATAATCCCGAGATGGTGATTTTTTCTACAGCGAAAACATTCATTGAGAGAATGAGCAATAAGAGACACTGCAGTAGTTTTAACATAGCATTAAGGGTCAAGCTTTAATAAGTTTACTATTCATGAAATCAATCTTGATTTTTCGTCACATTGCGTGTGAAGGGCCAGGTTATTTAGGTGATTATCTCACATCCAGAGATATCCCGTTTAATACTATTCGTGTCGATAAAGGCGAAGATGTTCCCGAAGATCCTACTGCCTATTCAGGTCTGGTTTTTATGGGTGGACCGATGAGTGTTAATGAACCAGTTCCCTGGATAGAAAAAGAATTGAAGCTAATCTGCAAAGCATACCAGGAAAATATGCCGATTTTGGGACATTGCTTAGGTGGCCAACTTATTAGTAAGGCCCTAGGTGGTGAAATCACATTAAATCCTGTTACCGAGATGGGCTGGTATCCTGTTAGAGGAGTTGAGAATTCATGCTCGGATGATTGGCTTAAGGGATTGCCCGAACAATTCGAGGTGTTTCATTGGCACGGCGAAACATTTTCATTGCCTGATGATGCAATACCACTATTACAAAGTGAGTTTTGTAAGAATCAGGCCTTCGTTATCGGTAATAGCCTGGCGCTACAGTGTCATGTGGAAATGAAGATCAACACGATACAGGAATGGCTAGAGTTTTATGAGAACGAAATGCCCAAACCTTCTTCCAGCGTGCAGTCACGTGAGCAAATGTTGGAAAATCTGCAAGAAAGAATACGAAGCTCAAAGACGATTGCCGATGTGCTTTATACGAAATGGCTGGAAGGCCTAGATCGATGAAGAACTCAGTAGTTTGGGTATAATCATATTTCAATCGTGAATTGTTCGGGGATTTTTTCCATTGACCAGTGTTTCACCCCCCATTGAATGATTTCTTCAACATTTCCCTGTAGCAGCCCCTCGTCTGGCTGTTGTCCCAGGAAATTGAGTGCTGAAAATAATGTAGATGCTGGCTGTCTATCATCGACGGGCTGTGCATGGTGTTGCTTGCTCAATTTTTTCCCATCTGCATCAACAGCAGCGGGTATATGCGCATATGCAGGGGTAGGGTAATTGAGTATTCGTTGTAAATAAATTTGTCTGGGGGTAACGTCCAGTAAATCCGCGCCCCGTACTATTTCAGTAATTCCTTGCCAGGCATCGTCGACGACAACAGCGATATGGTAAGCAATAAGGTCATCGGCACGGCGTACAATGAAATCGCCAATATCGGTCTCAAGGTTTTGCTGAAGATGACCTTGAATCCCATCATTGAAATTAACGGGTGTCTGGTTGGTAATAATGCGAAGTGCATGTTGCTGTTCTGAAGAGTGTTCTTTGAGACGACAGGTGCCGGGATAGGCATTACCCTGTAGCTGTTTTCTTGAACATATACATCGATAGATAAGCTTTTTATCAAATAGAAGATCCAGTGCTTCCTGATAAGCGTCTTGACGATGTCGTTGAAACAGGACTTCGCCATCCCAATGTAGACCTAAGAACTCAAGTGTTTTCAGAATGGAAGCACAGGCGCCTGATTGCTCACGCGGCGGGTCGATATCATCTATGCGTACCAGCCATTGTCCGTATTGACTTTTTGCCTGTAGATAACTTGCAACGGCAGCCACCACGGAACCAAAATGTAACGGCCCTGTGGGCGAAGGTGCAAAGCGCCCTATTACTGACATTTAAAAGTCAGCCAGAGAACTGGCTGTGTGAAAATATAACCCAAGCTAACCCAGATTATGTTCCTTGATTTCATCCAGAGTCTTGCAGTCAATGCATAATGTCGCCGTGGGCCGCGCTTCGAGGCGTTTGGCACCAATTTCTATACCACAAATTTCACAATAGCCGTAGTCGCCGGAATCCATATGTGAAATTGATTCATCAATTTTTGCGATAAGTTTACGCTCTCTGTCACGTGTGCGTAATTCCAATGCGAATTCCTCCTCTTGTGATGCACGATCATTTGGATCCGGGAAATTGGAAGCATCATCTTGCATATGATGTACTGTTCTATCAACTTCTTTCATTAATTCTATTTTCCAGGCTTGCAGAATTTGTCTGAAATGTTCAGATTGTTCTTTGCCCATATAATCCCTATGACTAATTTTTCTCTTAGCTGGTGTAACTGCCTTTTTTAATTTCTTAGGGGGTGATTTTTTTATATCCGTTACTTTGTCCATGGTTTTATTTTTTTTATTTCCCGTTGTTGTTTTCTTTTTGGAAACCGCTTTTTTGGCCAATTTCTTTTTAGGGGTAGATTTTTTAGCTGTCTTTTTCTTTGCTATCTTCTTTTTACTGGTAGCTTTTTTGGCCAACTTCTTTTTTGCGGTAGATTTTTTAGCTGTCTTTTTCTTTGCTAGCTTCT
>SMWN01000031.1 GCA_004356415.1 Gammaproteobacteria bacterium | reverse complement strand
TCATAGACAACACCGGGAGGATAGGTATTGTCTGCTCGTACGACAACAGAGTCCCACAGTTTATGCAAGAACTCTATATCTCGATAAATCTCATCGTCCGAAATACCCTCTGCAGCTGTCCTGACAATGAAGCCGCCTTTGTCTAATAGTGACAGGTTTTTTACGGATTTGCCGGACGTGTCGTTTGAATCATTGTTCGTAGTCAGGGCCAAATTTTCTGATTCATAATTTAATATAATACTACGTAAGCGTTCGCGTTCAGTTTCATCCTCGATGCGCTGTGAAATTCCTATGTACTGAGAATTCGGGATAAAAACAAGGTATCTTAATGGAATAGAAAGTCGTGTTGTTAACCTGGCTCCCTTGCTACCTAAAGGGTCTTTAACGACCTGTACCAGAACATCCTGTCCTTCGCGCAGTAATGATTCTATCGCTGGTTGTTGTGTTGAATTGTCATCATCTGTTGGAGAAGTCTCCGTGGCAGATACAATATCTGATGTATGTAAAAAGCCGGTTCGCTCGAGTCCGATATTTATAAAAGCTGCCTGCATGCCCGGTAAGACGCGAGAAACACTCCCCTTGAATATGCTTCCGACCAAACCTAGTTTTTGAGATCGCTCGACGTAGATTTCCTGTAAAATACCGTTTTCCACCACCGCAACACGGGTTTCCTGCGGGGTAACATTTATCAGAATTTCTTCGCTCATTTCATCTCACGATCTTCTTAATCTGGTTTAAGAAGATCCGGTAATTGTCATTAATGAAAGGAAATTATAACTGATTAATCAAGCACATGATAAAAAACGTGAGGACTGATGACATATTCAAACTGGAATGAAAAGTTACAATATCAGCCTACTGACGGCTGATTCATAAAATCTGTAGAATATAGCCTATGTCATTGTTTGTAGATAAATTAAAACGTCTGTTACCCAAAGAATTGATCATCGCTGACGAGGAATTGCTTCGGGCTTATGAATGTGATGCCCTGTCTGCATATAGGCAACTTCCCAGTTATGTTGTGATGCCTGAAAGTGTGGATCAAGTACAGGCGATAATGCGGCTTTGTCATCAGGAAAATGTTCCTGTTGTGGCCAGAGGCGCCGGCACAGGGCTTTCCGGGGGTGCTATGCCTGTTGAAGATGGACTACTCCTTAGCCTAGCCAAATTCAATCAAATCGTTCATTTGGATCCTGACCAACGGATAGCTACAGTCCAGCCTGGCGTTCGAAATATTAGTGTCTCTGAGGCTGTAGAAAAATATGGTTTGTTCTATGCACCTGATCCTTCCTCTCAAATCGCATGCACTATCGGTGGTAATGTTGCAGAAAATTCAGGTGGTGTTCACTGTTTAAAATATGGTTTAACCGTACATAACATTCTGGCTGTGAAATTAATTACGGTCACCGGGGAATTGCTAGAGATAGGGGCTGACTCTCTGGATTCAGCCGGGTACGATTTGCTTGCACTAATGACTGGTTCAGAAGGGATGCTCGGTGTGATTGTAGAAGTGACCCTGAAGTTAATAAGTAAACCACTCAACAACAGAGTGCTTCTTGCAGCATTCGATGAAATAGAAGAGGCGGGGAAGGGTGTCGCAGATATTATTGCCTCAGGCATTATCCCTGCTGGTCTGGAGATGATGGACAATGGCGTTATCAAGGCTGTTGAAGATTACCTGCATGCTGGATATCCTGTTAATGCAGCGGCAATTTTAATATGCGAAGTTGATGGAGCCGAGGAGGAAGTCGATGAGGAATGTCGTAAAGTAAAAGCCATATTGGAAGTTGCTGGTGCCAGCGATGTGAGGGTCGCAAGAAACAAGGAGGAAGGAGATAAATTCTGGGAAGGACGCAAGTCAGCATTTCCTGCAGTCGGGCGTATTGCTGCTGACTACTATTGTATGGATGGTACGATTCCCAGAAAACATATAGGAAGCGTGTTGAACAGAATAGATGAGTTAGCCAAACAATATAAACTTGGCGTCGTGAATGTTTTTCACGCAGGAGATGGAAATTTACACCCGCTGATTTTGTATGATGTAAGTATTGAGGGTGAGCTGGAGCGGGCCGAGGAGTTAGGCGGAAAGATACTGGAAGTTTGTGTGGAAGTCGGTGGTACCATCACCGGGGAGCATGGCGTCGGCATTGAGAAAATCAACCAGATGTGTGTCCAGTTTAACGCAGAAGAACTGGTTCAGTTTCATGCCATAAAAAATGCCTTCGACCCGAAAGGATTGCTTAATCCGGGCAAAGCAATACCCACCTTAAATAGGTGCGCAGAATTTGGTGCAATGCATATTCATCGGGGTGAACTTCCTCACCCGGATTTGGAAAGATTTTGACAGACAAAATAGTTCGGCAATACCAGCAACAAGTACAAGATGCCTATTCATCAGAGATGCCACTGTGTATACAAGGAGGGAATTCGAAGGCATTTTATGGTAGAAAAATTGAAGCAGAGCAATTTGATGTATCAGCCAATTCAGGTGTAATTTCTTATGAGCCTACTGAATTAGTCATCACTGTTCGGGCTGGAACTACAATTTCAGAAATTAACGAAGTATTAGCGAATCATGATCAAATGCTGGCTTTTGAGCCTCCCTGCTTTTCGACAACTGCGACGGCAGGCGGGATGGTTGCCTGTGGATTATCTGGTCCACGACGACCCTATGTAGGTGCTGTCAGGGATTTTGTGCTTGGTATTAAATGTCTTAATGGTAAAGCAGAGATTCTCAATTTTGGCGGTCAAGTGATGAAAAATGTCGCTGGCTATGATGTATCAAGGTTGATGACAGGTGCGATGGGGACACTGGGCGTATTATTGGAAGTCTCCTTGAAAGTGTTGCCCACACCAGACTATGAGCTGACACTAAAAGGTGAGGCAGATGACGCAACAGCGATAAATTTAATGAATCAATGGGCTGGACAATCTGTGCCTTTGTCTGCCGCAAGTTTTTATGACAATAATATTTTTATTCGCTTATCCGGGCACAGGAATGCTGTTATTGCTGCAGCCAGTCAACTCCAATTTTCCGAGTATTCTGATGGAGAACACTATTGGCAGTCTTTGCGAGATCATGAGCATGATTTTTTTTCAGATAACAAAAAGCTTTGGCGACTCTCTGTGCCCTCGACAACCAAGCCAATGAATCTACACGGGCAATGGTTCATCGAGTGGGGTGGTGCACTACGTTGGCTGAAAACATCAGAACCTGTCGAACAGGTACGCCGGGTAGTGAGTATGGCCGGCGGACATGCCACCTTATTTAGAGGGGGTAATCAAAATGACGATGTTTTTCACCCACTATCAGCTGGCATAGGAAATCTGCATCTCGCTTTGAAAAATGCGTTTGATCCGAAAAAAATTTTGAACCGTGGTCGACTTTACAAGGAATTCTGAATTTTATACCCAAACTGCCTTGAATATAGTTCTTTCTTATCTTGCTGAAACCTACATTTCCAAGTAGTTTGGGCGTATGCAAACAAATATCAGCGAAGCATTAAAAACAACACCTGAAGGTATCGAAGCTGAGAGAATACTGAGAAGTTGCGTGCATTGTGGTTTTTGTACTGCAACTTGCCCGACCTACAGATTATTGGGGGATGAACTAGATGGACCAAGAGGGCGCATCTATCTTATCAAAGGGTTGTTGGAAGGAAAGGATGTCAGCAGGAAAACCCAGTTACACCTTGATAGATGTCTCACATGCCTTTCATGTGAGACCAGTTGCCCCTCAGGGGTTGAATATGGACACCTCCTTGATATCGGCAGGCAACAGATTAATAGGAAGGTCAGCCGAACTTTAACAGATAGATTATTTCGTTATTTACTCAGGCTAATCCTGCCTTATCCAGGAAGATTTTCATTTTTTCTTAGGGTAGGGCGAAGCATAAGATATTTATTGCCCAACAAGTACCGCCGGATGATCCCGGAGGATAATAAACTCAAGATGATTGAATCTTCTGAACATATATTCGAGCCTACATCTGAGCACACACGTAAAATGATACTATTTTCAGGTTGTGTTCAGCCCTCACTTTCACCTGAGACAAATTATGCTTCAACACGGTTATTAAACAAGCTCGACATCGAAACAATGATCAGTCAGGGTGAAAAATGTTGTGGTGCTATCGATCATCATATGGCCGTTGATGATAAAGCATTGTTTTTTATTAAAAATAATATAGATGCCTGGTGGCCTGATATTGAGCAAGGGATAGAGGCAATTGTGATATCAGCCAGTGGTTGTGGTGCCATGATCAAGGAGTATGGTTACATATTGAGGAACGATCCTGTTTATCAAGATAAAGCACGTCATGTTTCAATGATTGCAAGGGATATCGGGGAGATTATTATTGCCGAAGATATTGGAAGACTCGGGGGAATAATCAATGTAAGTACAAAAAGATTTGCATTTCAGAATCCATGTTCTCTACAGCATGGTCAGAAAATGAAAGACAAGACAGAAGAATTACTTAAAAAACTTGGATATCAAATATGCGATGTAGAAGATACAGATCAATGTTGCGGTTCTGCAGGAACATATTCACTGTTACAGACCGATCTATCTGAAAAAATGCGAAAGAAAAAGATATATTCTTTAGAGGCGGTAAAACCGGACGTGATCATGACAGCTAACATCGGTTGCCAACTGCATTTACAGCAGGCAACCGATATCCCTGTTAGACACTGGATTGAAATATTAGAGGAGGATATTCAATCTTGATTTACCATAATGAGTAAAGCCAGAGGAATAAAATTCCTCATTAAAAAAATATTAAATTAATTTGTTGCGTGCCAGGAGCCATCACTACCTCGACAGGCCGTGCCATGTACAATCTCTGCTCTCCCTTCAATCACAGCTTCCGTTGTGTAGTCGCGGCATGGGCCTGAGGCACTTTCGTAGGTTCTTGTGGGTGTCACACTATAATCAATATTTGTATCAGGATTATTCCAGGCCACCGTTGAGCCGGTTGGACTGATTTCAAGGACTTGCTGTGTTTTATATTGATCCAGTTCATCCATATCCTGACCTATAGAACCGCCAATGTACCCACCCAAAAGTGCGCCAATAGCAACAGCAGCCAGTTGACCTGTTCCGCTCCCTATCTGACTTCCAATGAAGGCACCACTTCCTGCACCGACAAGTGTCCCGATGTCTTGTTTGGTAGGATTACAGCCAGTGAGGAGTAAAAAGGTCGCTACACTAAAGACAATAGATATTTTTGTTTTCATAATATTCTCCCATACCCAAATCAGAGCCTATGTAAATTACCTATGTAGTTAGGAGTTGCTACTGAAAAGTTAGTTCGGTAAAGATTATTTAATCAGGAAAAATTCCTAATAGAATGGGTGGAGCACTGTATGTAGGTGTTTATAAACGGGATATGTCTATTCAATGCTTAGTGTGGCACCATCTGAGTAGCCATCCTCAGCGTCGTCAAAGATGTCGTCATAACCTTCCAGAGGTGGGTTGCCATCATAGATTAAATATTTACGCTGTTGAAGATAGGCTTCACGCGTGAAGGTGTAGGGTTCAATGGCAGCTTCATCACGGATATTCGTTGCTTCCAACAAATTTGCTCTTGTATTAATGATGTTAAGCGCTGAAACCGGGAAAAGTATTGCACTTGAGATATAGAAGAGTGGGTTCAAAAATGTGCTGGTGACGAGATCTGGTGAATTACGAACAGTATTCGGGCCAATTAAAGGTATGTTCAGATATGAACCCTGATCGACACCCCAGACGGCCAGCGTTTGCCCCAAATCTTCATCATGTTTTTCCAGGCCCATTGGTGTTGCTATATCGTTTAAACCCCCTATCCCAAGCGTAGAATTGACAATGAAACGCGTTGCATC
>SMWN01000030.1 GCA_004356415.1 Gammaproteobacteria bacterium | reverse complement strand
TGGGCCCAATGGTGCAGGTAATGCAATCGCCTCTTTTCCAGCGTTAAGCGGCCAGCATGCTGAGTACACAAAAATACAATTACTGGCTTTTCGAGACAACAAGCGTACCAACGATATCAACAAAGTCATGCAAATTGTCTCAGAAAAGATGACTACTGATGAAATTGATGCCGTTTCCAATTACATACAGGGTCTGCATTAAGCCGCTTTGCAAACAGTTTTTGAATCATAATCCAATATTTTCTTCTGCTCGCTTTTGACTGCTAATCGCAGGTAATCCAAACAAATGACTGACACAGTAAAAGACGAGTTAAAACCAATTGATAATTAACGCTTGTATGAAACAAAATACAAGTTTACGCATCCAATGGATAAATCATTACAAATTATTACAATAACAAGCGATACTCTCTTACGGTTAATTGTAGTTAACCAAATATTTTCGAGAAATTATTCTTAAGGATTATGACTCATGAATAAAAAATCACTCTACTTGCTTGTACTTGGTATTTTCCTGTCCTCATTTTTCCTGTTACCCAGCAGTTTTGCTGATGAACGCTATAAGAAACTCCCCTCGCCACAACCCACGAATACTGGCGATAAAGTAGAAATCCTGGAAGTCTTTTGGTACGGATGCCCTCATTGCTACTATTTTGAACCGGTCATCGAAAAATGGCTTGAAGAGAAGGCCGAATATATTGAGTTTGTCCGTATGCCAGGTGTCCTGGGTAAAAACTGGTTGACTCACGCTAGAGCTTTTTATGCGGCAGAAAAACTCGGCGTACTGGATAAAATTCATCTGCCCTTGTTTGATGCGATACACAAAGAAAAAAGAGAAATCATGGATAAAAAAAGTCTGAGGAAATTTTTCGTGGAACATGGTGTTAACGGTGACGATTTCGATCAAGCTTTTCAATCAAAAGAAGTTGAAGATAGTGTTAGATACGCATTTACTATGGGACAGCGTTATGCAATAACAGGCGTCCCGGCAGTCATCATCAACGGCAAGTATTTAACAAGTGCATCCATGGCAGGAGGCTATAACGAAATAATAGACGTGGTGAATACATTAGCAGCAAAAGAACACGCAAAAATGAACGAATAGTTTATTTTACAATAATCAGTTCTGTTTATAAATAAAAAGTCCTCGGAAGAGGGCTTTTTTCTTTAAAAGAAAGTATTACAAAAGTATCTTCTGAAACCATCTGGAAATATCCATGATCTCTTCAGTGCACACTGCGTGTTGCATGGGATATGTCTGATATTTTGTACTGTAACCTTTTTCTGTTAATAACTCGTATGCATGTTTACCCAAGGGTTCCGGTACAACAGGATCCATCGTTCCATGATAAATCTGGATGGGTAATGTCTTATTTTCCTGGCTAGGAACAATTGATTCACAGGTCGCAAAATATGTCGACATTGCGAGCAAACCGGCTAGCGGTTCAGGGTAAGTTAGAGCCGTCTGATAGCCTACAGCACCGCCCTGAGAGAAACCAGCAATCACAATGCGTGAACTATCAATGCCTCTCTCTATCTCCCTGTCGATCAACGCATCTATCTCTTTTGAAGAAGACAACAATTGATCTTCATCAAGTTTTTTCTCAATACTCATATCCAGGATGTCATACCATGCAGGCATCACCATGCCATTGTTTATGGTGACAGGCATGGATGGCGCATGTGGGAAAATAAAACGAATGGCAGCACTGTCAGGCAAAAATAGCTCCGGCACAATCGCTTCAAAATCATGACCATCTGCACCCAATCCATGTAACCAGATCACGGCAGCATCAGCAGGTATTTTGGATTCTACTTCAACGCAAGGTAAATAACTCATAAAAATACTATTCTCTGTGATTAGCGAGGCATATTGAACTCTTCATATTCTACCTGTCTTAAAAAAAACAACTATGAAAATTCAATAGAAAAGATACTGTTAAATTAATGAAATATACCTCGCCCGTTTTTATCTTATGTCTGCTTGCATCGGGGCTATCCATATCAGCCGCAGATGATGAGCCCGTTATCGCTGACAATCAAAATACAGCAAAAGCAACATTTGCCGGGGGTTGCTTTTGGTGTATGGAAGCTCCATTCGACAAACTAGAAGGGGTGATCTCCACCACCTCTGGCTACACAGGTGGTCACACAAAGAATCCGACCTATAAACAAACATCCTCAGGCAAAACCGGCCACACAGAGGCCGTTCAAATTATCTATGACCCCAGGAAAGTAAGTTACGAAAAATTGCTCAATGTTTTCTGGCATAATATAGATCCAACCACACCAGACAAACAATTTTGTGATCGAGGAAACCAATATCGATCTGAAATATTTTACCACAACGAAGAGCAAAAACGTCTGGCAGACGCATCAAAAGCTACGCTTAACAAAAGCAAACCTTTCAAAGCACCGATCGTGACACAAGTTACTCAGGCCTCAACATTCTATGCTGCAGAAGATTACCATCAGGATTATTACAAGAAGAACCCGATTCGATATAGATATTACAGGTACGGTTGTGGAAGAGATAAGCGACTCGAACAACTATGGGGCAAAGAAAAATCCTAGATTATTTAGAATAATAAATATTCGTAAAATTCTTCACTCCAATCTCCTCGTCGATCCAGTACAAAACGAGTCAACTCTCTGATGAGAATATCCGAATTGGCGTGAAGCTCATCGTACACGGGCAAATTCATTGCCCTTAAGTCATCCAATGTCTTCGGGTTAGCCTCGACAAGCACCTTTCTGACTTCAGGTGAATTCATTTGTGTCATAAATACTTCATAAGCATCTAGAAAAATATTGAAGCCATCATCATTATTTAACTGATAAACTTTTTCTATTCTTTGCATCGGTGTTAATAAAAGGTGTCCCCCCAACCAACCGATTTTATTTTTCTTCTCCTTACTGCATTCTCCCAGCAAAAATATCAATGCAGCAAACATGGGAATCCGACTGTTGCGTAACTTGGTATTACGCATATGCCAACTATCAATCGGGTCATTTGATAAATCAAACTGATGCCATGCACAGTAAGATCTGAAATAGCGGATTAAATCATTGAGCAGATAAACCCATTCCTTTTTCTGATCGTGAATCAGAAAGCCAGCAGCATAACGTTCCAGCAAGCCTTGCACCAAGCTTTGAAAATTATCCTCTCCATAGATAGGTTTGGCGTCAAGTAACACTTGCATCCGCTTACCGAAAATATTTTTGTCATCTGCAATCAACCCCAAGGTACTATGATCACAAATCTGACCATGGCTGGTTGGCGTTACATAGATACCGCTTGATTTTGGTAGAGGTAATCCAAGTGGCTCCAGCGCATCCCATACTGCCTGCATCGCTTTCTGACAACGAGAAGACTCATGAATTGCTTCATCAATAACCAATACAATAAGATCGCAATCAGAATGCGCCATCCCCTCAAGACGCCCCAACGACCCAGAGACTGCTGCAATTGACACATCAGGAGCAGTCTCTGCGAGCGGTAAAAGATGCTTCTGCATTTGCTCCAACATATCTTTGGACCAGTCGTGTGCATAAGTAAGTGTTGGGTGTTTTTGGGGATCGGCCATGTCTTATATCAGGAGGTGTTTTAATTATTGATTAATGGTGTTCCAGATAGCCCAAGGAGCAGATATAAGAATGTAAAAATTATTCGTTGTTGTTAACACCTTATCATTCATTCCTCGTATATTTAGATAATAATTTGTCCAGATGATTTGCAAAAGCTTGTCTATCACTTTGGTTTAGCACTGGCAGTCCGCCAGTATCTACTCCGCTAGAACGTAACGACTCCATAAAATCCCTCGTGCTCAGGCGTGCTCTAATATTATCTTTTGAATAGAGCTCACCACGAGGACTAAGAACACACCCTCCTTTTTCTATCGCCTTTGCTGCTAAAGGGATATCACTTGTAATAACAAGATCACCAGCACTAAGCTTTCTAACAATTTCATTATCAGCTACATCAAAACCAGTGGCTACTTTAATAAATTTAATGTGGCGTGATGATGGTACGCTCAATACCTGATTAGCGACTAGCGTCAATTGTATCTTGGTACGCTCTGCCGCTCTAAATAAAATATCTTTGATTACGACAGGACATGCATCTGCATCTACCAATATTTTCATATTCTCTTGTCACTATCTCTTAATAAATGCCAAAACCAGCAAATTAAAAAACCACCATTTAAGGTGGCTTTTTAAATTGGCGCGCCCGACAGGATTCGAACCTGTGACCTTTGGTTTCGGAAACCAACACTCTATCCAACTGAGCTACGGGCGCATAACTTTTTAGATCTTTATTTTCCATTTATAAAACAGACCTTTCTTGCAGTTCTTCGCACTGCTCACTCTAGTCGCTCCCGGCTCCATGCCTTCCGCGACACTTGTGCATCCTGCACATCGTCCAACTGCACCCAAAAGGTATAGCAAAGCTATGGGCGCTTGTTTCTCCCAAGATGCGAAAAGAGTACCTTTTCATTCATCCGGCGTCCAGATGAAGTTTTCTCAGGCAATAAGTGTAGGTATACTACCCGCAATAAGAATTACAAATATATTGGAATATAATTCATTAAAAACAATTTTTCCTTTGAGCTGTTGGTTACTGGAGAATAAAAAATGAGTCAAGAACAAGATAGAGCATTTTTTAAGAATTTTACATTTATCATGATTGGATTGGCCGCCTTAATGGCCATTTTCATGATTCTGGGAATTTCGTTCGGCGGCATAAGTGAGTCACCTGAAAAGGCGACTGCTGAAGTCATGGAAAATACTGCTCCCGTTGCCAAAGTAAGAATTGAAGGGGATGAACCTGAAGCACCGGTCATGGAAGAGAGTACCGAAATGGCGGCAGCTGAGGGAGATAATGCAGGCAAAACGACCTATGACAACATTTGTGTTGCATGCCATGGCTCCGGCATTCCAGGCATCCCACAATTAGGTGATGTTGCTGCCTGGGCCCCCCGTATTGAACAAGGTAATGACACACTCTATGAGCGCGCAATCAACGGGTATACCGGTAACGCTGGTTTACCGATGCCCGCCAAAGGTGGCAATCCAGATCTCAGCGATGATGATGTCAAGGCAGCTGTTGATTATATGGTGACCAGTAGTCAATAGAACTTCGTTCGTTTTATATTTTAAAAGGGGGCCTTTTGCCTCCTTTTTAAATTCATAAAAACCAGCAAAAAATTTTGATCTACTGTCTCAGAGCCTTTTGATAGGCTTCGTCTGACATCTTACTCCAATCTTTATAACTCTCACTGAATGTTGTATAAGCATCATATATTTTTTTGAATTTAGCATTCTTGGACGCCTCCTCGTCCAGCGTTTCTTTGGTCAGACGTTTTAACTCTACCAATACTTCCGCTGGAAATTCCAGCACCTCAATATTCTGTTTTGACCTTAACTCTTTCAATGCTGCCTGATTGTGAAATTCCATCTGCGCATAGATCCATTGGCTCACCGCCGCCGCCGCCGTCTCGACCATCAATTGCAAATATTCTGGCAATTGCGCCCAGGCGTGACTATTAATCATCAACTCAAACTCCGTGCCCGGTTCATGCCAGCCCGGGAAGTAATAATATTTTGCTGCCCGGTTCAAACCGAGTCGCATATCGTGAAATGGCCCTACCCACTCAGTTGCATCGACCGTCCCTCTTTCCAGTGCGGTATACACCTCACTGCCTGCCAGCAATACAGGGTTACCACCGGCACGTTTGAATACCTTGCCTCCCAGCCCCGGGATCCGCATACGTAAACCTTTAACATCATCAAGTGATTCAATCTTTTTATTAAACCAGCCACCCATTTGTACCCCCGTATTCCCCATCGGTATCGGCACCAGATTGAAAGGTGCGTAGACTTCCTTCCAGAGCTCAAGGCCACCGCCATTATAGAGCCAGGCATTCATGCCTTTTGCTGTCATACCGAATGGGACTGAGGAAAAGAATTGCGCTTCGGGTACCTTGCCTGCCCAGTAATAGGGCGAACCATGACCCATCTCTACAGTTCC
>SMWN01000029.1 GCA_004356415.1 Gammaproteobacteria bacterium | reverse complement strand
GTTCCTGCCGGAACAGAATATCTCGATTTAATCACGCCTCAATATGTGACTGATTTAATCAGTTGGGGTGCTATTGGTGCACGGACAACCGAAAGTCAGGCACACCGTGAACTGGCATCTGGTCTGTCATGTCCTGTTGGTTTTAAAAACGGCACGGATGGATCAACAAAAGTGGCTGTTGACGCGATTGGTGCCGCAGTTTGCCCCCATCATTTCCTTTCCGTACGCAAGGAAGGTAATTCAGGGATTTTTTCTACTACAGGAAATTCAGATTGTCATATTATTCTTCGTGGTGGCAAGAAGCCTAATTATGACTCGGCAAGTATTGATAAAGTCGCTGAAGAATTAGAAAAAGCAGGGTTACCACCCAATATCATGATCGATTTCAGCCATGCAAATAGTAACAAGCAATATGAAATACAATCGGATGTGGGTACGGACGTAGCTAATCAAATTTCAGCTGGTGACCATCGCATATTTGGTATCATGATGGAGAGTAATCTGGTGGCTGGCCGTCAGGATATTGTTGAAGGTCAGGAACTGGTATACGGTCAAAGTGTTACCGATGCCTGCCTGGGCTGGAAAGAATCAGAAGTCCTGATTGGGCAGCTTGCCGAAGCCGTTCAGAAACGCAGAGCTTAGTTTGCAACAGATTTTTTTTGCAATTGTTTCAATAATCTGCTGCTTGCTATAGCTACTGCATAGAATACGCCAGCAGTGACTATGATTGTGGCCCCCGCTGGTAAATCTGGCTGATAGGCAATCGCCAAACCACTCATGGTCGCAAGTAAACATATTGCTGTTGCGGCCAACATCATTTTAAATATTGAATGAAAGAACTGTGCTGCACATGCAGCTGGAAATATCAATAGTGCTATCACTAAAATAAGCCCGACGATCTGAATGAGTAACACAACAGTTAACGCGACCATACACATTAGTAAAGTGTAGTAGATTTCAATCCTTATGCCGCGAAGACGCGCAAACTCTTCATCAAAGACTGCTGCCATGAACTGTTTGTAAAATAAAAAGACTATGCCTACTGTTATGATATCGAGCATCATCATCAATATCAGGTCTGATTTTGACACGAGCAATATATTTCCGAATAGAAAGCTCATCAAATCAACACTGTAACCTGGCGTTTTTGATATGAACAATATGCCTATTGCCATTCCGACCGACCAGAAAGCTGCTACCAGAATATCTTCCTGCTGTTTCCAGCGTAGTTTGATAAAGCTGATAAATACAGCGGCAAACAGGGCGGCAATCACGGCCCCCAATAAGGGAGAACCTTCCATGAAATATGCGATACCCATACCAGCCAGAACTGTATGCGCGATACCACCCGCAAGAAAACCTATTCTTTTAACAACAACATATGTGCCTATTATTCCACAGCCGATACTGGACAATATACAAGCCAAAAGTGCATGCTGTAAAAAGGTATAATTTGCTAATGCAGATAAAAATTCAGTCATAAGAATCATGCTTCACTAGTGTATATGTTGAATCATCCTGACGGGAGCACCATACAATTCTTCAATTGTCTTACCGCTAATTTCACTCGTTGTATGGCAAAGCAGTGTCTGGTTCAGGCATGCAACTCGATTAACATAACCTGAAATAAAGCCTATATCATGTGAGACAACAATGATTGTCATGTGATCATTGTATTGTTTCAGTAACGCAAAGATATCTTCTTCAGCGCGTACGTCTATATTTGCAGTGGGTTCATCAAGAATAAGAATATCCGGTTTAGATGCGAGTGCTCGCGCAATCAACATTCGTTGTAACTGTCCACCTGAAAGTGAATCAATACTTTGATTCCAGATACTGTCTATCTCAACCGCTTTAAGCGCATTCATTGCGATGTCCCTGTCCTCCTGTGTATATCCTCCATACCAACGCGTTTCTCCAAGTCGGCCTAAAAGTACTACATCACGAACATTGATCGGGAAATCCCTGGAGAATGCTGGATATTGAGGGACATAGCCTATTCGAGATCGCCCTTTATCAGGACTCTTTCCCAACACAGTAATTTTACCCGCATCAGGCCTGAGCAAGCCAAGAATTAATTTAAGTAATGTACTTTTCCCGCCAGCATTGGGACCAATCACACCCAGAAATTCGCCCTCATGAATAACAAGGTTTATATCACGTACAACAGGGATATGACTGTAGGAAAAACTAACATTGTCAATCTCAATAATGGGGTTCATCACCAACTTTCCTATTTAAAATGGCATTCGTCACATGATAAAGATTGGCAATATAGTCTTCAGCTAGTGGATCCAATTCGATAACTTGCGCATCAATTTCTTTCGCAAGTATTTCTGCAGAATTTTTATTAAATTGCTTTTGTACAAATACTCTGTTTATTTTTTTTGACCGCGATAATTCAATTAACTTTGTTAAGGATTTTGCGTGAACATCTTTGCCATCCAATTCAATCGGTAGTTGAATTAGGTTGTATGCGTCTGCATAATATCCCCAGGAGGGATGTGAAACAACAATATAGCGATTGTCCAAGTACATCAGACGTAATCTGATATCCTGGTCGAGCTTGGACAGATCCATTATTAATTTAGAATAATTATTTTCTAGTTCTACTTTTTGGTCCGGAAGAATATCAATCAGCGCCTTTTTGATTTTAAGCGAAATATATTTCGCATTTATGGGGCTAGTCCAGACGTGAGGGTCGTCCACACTTTCTTCTTCATTATGGTTCCCGTGGGCATGTTCTTCGAGAGCGATAGATCTCAGTTCTGTACAACACTCGATTATTTTTAAATTTACGTTTAGTTCATTAATGACATCAATCCATATATCTTCAAATGGAACACCAATTCGGAAATACAATTTTGCTTTACTTAGTAGTGCCATTTGTTTAGGTGATGGCTCATATGTTGCGGGATTCTGACCTGTACCCACCATAACTGAGACATTTACATACTCACCACCAATTCTCTTAACAAAATATTTTTGCGGAAGGATACTTACAAAAATATTCTTTATATCGATATTATCTGCATAACAATGTTGTAGTAACTGGCTTGCAAATAAAATTACATAAAATAATTTCCTGAGCATACCTGATAACTCAAAAGTTTTTATCACTGCTACATCTATCATTACATTGGGAGCAAATTCCTTTCACTTCAATTATTTCCTCATCAATTTTAAAGCCCATATCAGCAGCTTTATCAGCGATTAAATTTCTGATATCTGCATCATCCATTTCTGCAGCGGCCCCACATGAGCGGCAAATCAAAAATTGACTGGTATGATTATGATCAGGTGCCCCACAACCGACGTATGCATTTAATGACTCAATCCTGTGTACCATCCCCTCTTCCTGCAAAAATTCCAATGCCCGATAAACTGTTGATGGGGCAGATCCGCTGTGCTCATCACGTAGAATGTCCAATATATCGTAAGCTTTCACTGGCTCATGACTGGTCCAAACCAGTTCCAATACTCTCCGACGCAATTTGGTTAAACGCACACCACGCAAATTGCAGGTGTCTTCCGCCACTGACAATGCCGCTTCAGTGCACAGCTGATGGACATGGCTTGGCTTCTTAAAAGATGTAATTACATTAGTTTTTCGCATACTATGTCTTTGTTTATTAAGTCTTTATAATAAAGTTATGTTATAATATAACATATATATACACTACAGATGCAGTAATTTTTATGAACGCGCAGTAAACTAAGCACTCTCGTGCAAAGACCGTAAATCCTGTGAATGAAGACAATTCAGTAATGACCATAAAAGAAGATCAAACATTAGATGCCAAAGGTCTGAATTGTCCTTTGCCAATATTGAAGACCAAAGTATTACTGAACAAGATGCAACCAGGCGAGATACTCTATGTTGAGGCAACAGATCCGCACTCGGTGATTGACTTTAAGGCGTACTGTGCCAGAACCGATCACAAGTTATTAAGTATAGATGAGGCTGAAGAACTTTTTAAATTTTATATACAACGAGCGGTAACCCCGAAAAAATATTGATTCATTTACATTTAAGCTGATAAGTAAATATTTTTGACCAAAACCTACCTCAAATGAGGTAGATGAATGACATCTGCTCAGCTTCATATAGTAGAATGCATACTTTTTGATGACTACCATTATTCAAGGATGTCTAAAACAAGTATTTTAATCGTTGATGATGACCGTACGACGGCTTCCGTCATGCAACTTCATCTCGATAACTTTGGTTACCATATTGCTGGTATAGCCTCTTCAGCTAAAGAAGCTATTAATATTGCTAGAGATCTGAAACCCGATCTTGTGCTGATGGATATCAGACTTGGCGAAGGCGCAGACGGAATTGATGCCGCCCTAGCGATCAGCAAACATATGAATATACCAATTGTATTTGTTACCGCGCATTCAGACAGCAAGACCTTAAGAAGAGCAAAGATAGTTAATCCCGCGGGCTTCATTAACAAACCGCTCAGAGAATCTGACCTAAAAACAACAATAGAATTTGCGATAAACCAAAACCCAAAAATAGTTGATAAAAGTCTGAAAGGAGCTTCTATCAAAAGAATTCTAGAAGAAACTTACAAACTTACACCTGCTGAAGCAAAAGTTCTTAGCATGCTTTTGAAGTACCCGGAATTACATAGTACAGCTAATGCTCTGAATCTTGCCCTCTCAACTGTTCGTACTCATTTAAAACATATTTATAGAAAGACAAATACCAATAGTAAATTAATGTTACTGCGTGAAATTGCGTCAGGACCAGCAGCCAAACTGATAAATAAACAATTGAATGAAAACACTAATTTTAAAAATTGGACCGATCTCACTGGTAGCTGAATTACTGGATACACCAACAGCAAAAGAAATACTGAAGCATGTGCCCTTCACTTCCAGTGTGAATACCTGGGGTGATGAAGTCTATTTCGACACACCCATCAACGTATCAAAAGAAACCAATGCAAAGGATATTGTTGAAGCAGGTGAGCTTGCCTTTTGGGTAGAAGGAAGTTGTATTGCCATTGGTTTTGGACCTACCCCCATTTCACAGGGAAATGAAATCCGTCTGGCTGCAAAAACCAACATCTGGGGACAATCTCTTACCGATGTGAAGTTGTTATCGAAGGCTAAAGATGGCGATCCGGTTAGTGTCGAAATATATGATGACTCTGTTCATTCCGACTAATCTACATTAATTATTTCATAGTCGTGTGTGATATTCGCTATCGCACCCAACATAATTGAGGCAGAGCAATATTTCTCTGCTGAAAGCTTGATGGCGCGCTCAACCTGTTTCTGCTTAAGATTACGCCCACTCACAACAAAATGGAGTTGAATATCTGTAAATACCTTTGGGTCACTTTCTGCACGCTTTGAAATTATCTTTATTTCACAATCAGTTATTTCCTGGCGTGACTTCTTCAAAATAGAAACAACATCATAGGCGCTGCAAGCTCCCATACCGAGTATCAGCATTTCCATTGGTCTTGGACCGAGATTCCGGCCACCTCCTTCTGCCGGACCATCCATAACAACGGTGTGTCCACTTGATGCCCTGCCAATGAATGCCGCATTACCTGCCCACTTGAGCTGTGTCTCCATTAACCTCTCCAACTGGTTGATTCTCTGGAAAAAGGGTAACATAGTCCGCCATTCAGCAGGAACACTTTTGAAGGGTGGCGCTCGGCTCGTATATAATTATTGGGGAAAGTGTTTATGAGTACAAATATTTATCAAACAGTAGACAGGACAACTGAACGCTTTCTTGAACATTGTCACCAAAAAGAATATCCGAAAAAAAGCATCATTATTAGAGAAGGTGACCCCAGCACAGATCTTTACTACATCATTAAGGGTTCTGTCACAGTCATTGTAGAAGATGTTAAAGGAAAGGAAATTGTCCTGGCTTATCTCAACCCTGGAGATTATTTTGGGGAGATAGGACTGTTTGATGAAGAACATAAACGCAGTGCAGTTGTCCGCGCCAAAACAACATGTGAAATAGCAATAATCAGCTACGAGCGCCTGAAATCACTTCAAGATCTTTTCCCTGAATTGTTGTTCAATATTGCCTCACAGCTTGCATTCAGATTAAGGAAAACCAGCCGTAAGGTTAGTGATCTGGCCTTTACAGACGTTCAGGGACGAGTTGCAAGAACATTGTTAGATCTGTGCAAAGAACCTGATGCCATGACCCATCCAGATGGTATGCAAATTAAAATAACACGCCAAGAACTTGGGCGTATCGTCGGCTGCTCAAGGGAAATGGTCGGACGGGTACTTAAAAGTCTTGAGGAAAATCATCTGATTTCGGCATCGGGCAAGACCATCGTTGTATACGGCACACGATAACAGGCCCCTTGACAAAACACTGTACTAACAGGAAGATCCCGTTTCCTCGAGTTTCACAATATGGCTATGTAGCTCAGCTGGTTAGAGCACAGCACTCATAACGCTGGGGTCGGTGGTTCAAGTCCACCCATAGCCACCAATGATTACAAGCACTTAGACTAATTATTTCCACTTTT
>SMWN01000028.1 GCA_004356415.1 Gammaproteobacteria bacterium | reverse complement strand
TATCCTGAGCTGGGATATGACATTTTTTGGTTTTTTAAGAGGAATTGCGTGTTTCAATATTTGAACTGAATGTACATCATCACCTCAGGGACTTTTAAAAACCAGGCATATTTTGATGCTATTATTAAAAATTTCAGACAATACGGTGGTGATGTTGCTGCAGCTAATGCCCAATATGGGGAAGGGAAAAGAGGGGGTAGTTGAAAACAGGATACAGGAAGCAGGGAAAACGGGCGCTGCTTAGAGAGAAATCAATTCATTGATATGATCATAACCCTCAAAACGCTAGTCATCAACGAAATAAAATATCTATCTACCCTGTACTTCGAAGGCGATGCGAGAAGGCTCATTGCCGAGAAGGATATGGGCTATCTAATAGCCTGACTACATGATCTTCAAATTCCTCAAGCTCTCCAGTTGTTAAACCAACAGGATCAAATCTGTAACGGTAATGTAGGTCAAGTAATGTCAGGAGTGATCTCTGTTGATAATTATTTTCCTGTCGTAAGAACCATGTACTTAAAGTTTCTTCGTTAAGTCTTTTTATACCCCGTTCTTCAAGTAGATTAGTCAGTTTGTAAAGTGGTGAATCCGAGCCAGGAACGCTCATATTAGATTTTTGCAATGCTGTAGTTTGTCTTATCTTTATAAAGCGAGAGTCGGTAAACAAGCGCCAGAAGAAATAAATGATTACTATAATGAGCATGATTTGTATTGCGAAATTATTTTGGTCTTTGCTGTAGTCTCTCCAGATTGAAACTGAATAACCCAGCCATGACCAGAGGTCGGCGATCGGTTGCCACCAGTTTTCATCTGCAGATTCGAGCGGTGCCCACACGGCGGGCGTATTGTCCAGAACTATCCATTGATCACCAACATAAGCAATTGTCCATGAGTGTGCATCTCTGGCACGTGCAATATATTGTTTTTCGAGTAAGCTATATTCCTGTATCGAATAACCTACTGTGTAACGGGTGGGGATACCAACAGTACGTAACAGAAGGGTTGTTGCTGTTGCAAAATATTCGCAATGGCCCTCACGACGGTGATAGAGAAAATCTTCCAAACGATTTTTCCCTCTCATGCTACGGTATTGTTCCAAAGAGTAACTGAAGTTTTCCCTGAAAAATTGTTCTACGGTTTGAATGACTTCATTGGGTGTTTTTGAATAAAGATCTAGTTCATTTGCGAGTTTCATCAATATGGACTGGTAATTTTTATGTATGGTTAAGTCGGCTTCACCTGGGGCTGCGCCTAGCATCTCATTATCGAAATAGGCATCATAACGAACCCAACCTGGTTTCATTCCCAAATTTACCGCACCGAACTGATTTAACTCAGCTTCAGTTGCAGGAACATTATTAATTCTATACGTCCCATGGGGCAGCGGAATAACGCCCCTATCGCCCTTAAAATAGGTGCTTATGGTATATTTTTCTGGTCTTGTATTTCCTGCTGTTGCACTTGATTCATCAAATATCCATTCCTTATCAGTCGTAGGATCAACCGATTCAAACCATGAGTCATCATTGATCCAGAGGCCGAATTTAAAGCTAGTATAGCTTGCTTCTCTCAATAGCAGCGGTTCAATCAAAGTCTCATTGGATTGAACGCGTACATGTATCTGGTCTGATAATTTTAGTTTTCCAATATAACCAAATGCTATTCTTGTTTTATCAGGGTCCCGGTTTCGCCACATCATTTGCTCGATAAATGTTGAGGCCATGATTTCAAACTTGCTTTGGGCTATCTTTAATCCATTCTGAATGACATAGCCCATACTAATTGATAATGCCAGCAAGGTAATCCACGTGTAAATTTTCACTCTTCTCGAACGAATAGAGTATAGAGAAAGAGCTGCAAGCGCGGCAATACAGATATAAAAATAACTACCATGTTTAAGGCCTGCGCTCGCGGAGATAATAACGGCCATTAAATACGGGTAATTTAAATTGATCCGCTCTATTTCATCTTTGTCGCTTGGTTTTTTTCGCATACTGACGAATAAACTGTGTAAGGGGATATTCTCTACCTGGCCAAGATATTGAGCCAATATGAGCGGATAAAACAAATAGGGTAAAGCTGCTAGTATTGCAAAGATACCGTGTGCAGATTTTGTTGAAAATTGAATTACGATAAATAGAAAGAAAAGGACGCTGGTGAAATCTGCGATGCGATTAAAATTTATATCACTAATTTCCAGTCGCCAATGAACCCATTGGGCAATCAATAGTGGCAGCGCTAATGAGATTGCGGGGGACAGAGCGTTGTTTTGCCATCCCCACATGAGCAAAGCCAGGGTGATAAGTGCACTGGCTTTATAATCTTTCATTTGTATGAATAAACATTAGAAAGTGATGTCTTGTAGCTGATCTTCAATTTTATTCTGATGTAATACATGGAATCGTCGGGGTTGATCTTCCATAGGTCCGGCATCATGTTTGATCTCGGATGACTCCTCCAATACAACAACGAGTACTGGAATGTTAAGGGCACGTATTTTCTTTACAAATTCCTGTCTTGCCTGGTCCCAGCCAAGGAAAATACACATCAGTGCGCTTAACGAATCAATATTTCTAAAAACCAGGGTAGATAGATTTTCGAATGATTTGTCGTGACAGACATTCACGCAGGCTAGAACTTCCAGCATTCGATTCAGATTACTGACACCTCTGTCGGAAGTAAATTTGTAGGCCTCATTTCCAATAAACATCAGATCCAGAAGACTGTCATTATTACTCGGCGACTCTATTAAAGACGCTGTAACAGAGACAGCTTCTTCAAATAACAACTCGTTTTTGTTCTCAATAAATGTGTCCAGCACCATTCCCATACGCACAAAAAATTCATCCTGGTATTCCTTAATGACAGGTATCGATTGTTTGGCAAAACTGCGCCAATGAATATTTTTGATTGGATCGCCGGGGCGGTAATCACGCAAAGAAATAAATTCCTGTGAATCTCCAACAGAACCCGCATGGTGCACGCCGCCTCGTTGGTAACGGCGAATGCCAGGTAATGAAATTGTTGGCACCTTGTATCTTTTGGGTAACACCAGAACAGTATTAGCTTGTGTAATATTCTTAAAAGCATTGCTCAGGCCAAAAGGATCTGGCTTAAGCAGGACGGAACGTTTGAAATGAATGTAACCCCGTCTTTTGGGTATAAGCTTGATGACTGTGCTACTCGTTGTTTTGGCGGGAATGCTCTTGATGGGTGTCATCTTTATAGAAGCGCCTCTTTTGAACTGAACCAGTTTTAACCATCGTGGGTAACCAATATACCGATCGAATCGATTGGTTTTATTATCCAGCTTTAGATGACGTAAAAATTCAGAGTATTCTGGCATCACACAGCCTAATTCTTCAACAATGCTTAAATCTTCTTGTGTAATGTCGCTTTCATTTTTGATTTTCACTCGATATTGCATTGTTTTACCTACAGTGCAATATTCTGGCAAATCACGTTGCACTGAAAAACGACCTCTGAAAAATAAACTGAACAGGAATGAGAGTAACAATAATGAGAAAAGCAATGAAAAGATCAGAAATGAATGAGTTTGACGCGTGTCGATGCCGAATACAGCAGAGAAAATGATACCCGTAAATACCAGAGTTCCTGCTGAGGTCAATTTTTTACGTGACCATTGGCTGAGTCGATGAATAATACTAAAGCTACGAAATATTAATTTTCTGATCATGTTTTCAGAAACAGTAAGTCAGAGGTATATAGTATAGGCAGTTAGATCGGAACTGGGGTATTGCCGAGCGTCTCGGTGACGACATCTTCCGCCGTAACTCCTGAAAACAGGGCTTCAGGATCAAGCACAATACGATGGGCAATGACTGTTGTTGCAAGTTCCTGAATATGATCAGGACTGACAAATTCTTTGCCATCAAATATAGCAAGTGCCTGAGCTGTCTTCATTAAGGCGAGCGAAGCACGGGGACTTGCACCATGTTGTACACCTTTAATATTACGGGTTGCGCGAATGATATCTACAATGTAACGCTTGAGTTCATCGCTTATACGTATCTCATGTAATGATTGTTTTAATGTCAATACATCCTCATGGTTTATGCAGGGCAAAAGCGTGTCGATTGGATGTTGTTTGTTTTGATCTGAAAGAATCATAACTTCACTTTCTGTGCTAACAAAGCCAAGTTTGAATCGCATGGCAAAGCGATCCATCTGGGCTTCCGGCAGTGGATAGGTACCATGAAATTCGATGGGGTTTTGTGTAGCAATCACAAAAAACATCTTATTAAGCTGCAGTATATTGCCATCAATACTGACTTGTGACTCAGCCATTGCTTCAAGCAGTGCAGATTGTGTACGGGGTGATGCCCGATTTATCTCATCGGCAAGTAATATATTGGTAAAAACAGGTCCTTGATGAAAGTTGAAGGTCTGTGTTGCCGGATCAAAGATTGAGACCCCGAGGATATCCGATGGTAAAAGATCGGGGGTAAACTGAATCCGATGGTATTGAATATCAATAGATCTTGCCAGGGCTTTTGCGAGCGTCGTTTTGCCTGTGCCAGGCACGTCCTCCAATAATACGTGCCCACCGCTAAAAAATGCTGCGAGCAATTTACGTATTGCTCCCGATTGACCTTTGATTACATTGCCAATATTGTCATATAGTTTCTGATAAATTTCTTTCCCGGTCATTTAATGCTCCCAACAGTGCAATCCCAAGTACCTCAATATAATCAATTATGCCCTATAGGATACCTCTAAAAATACACTTTTATCGTGATTTAATATGCCATTCCTTATGAATTATCAACGGCACGATGTGCCATTCTCTATCTATTATTTAACGGTACAATGTGCCATTCCCTATGAATTATTAACGGTAACGGCGCCGGCTCGACTCAGGACGCTTACAAGGAAGTAAGCGGTACGACTATATGTAAATAGGAGGAAGAGTCGCGTCTGGAACAGCGACCGAGAAAACGTCAGGAAGCGCGAAGCCTGTACCCCTCAAGGGGGTACTGAAAACAGCCCTTGGGGTACAAGTTTTCCAGATAAAGTCGAGTAAAAATCGGTCACGATACCTCGGTGCTGCTTGACGATAAAATTACTTTTTTTTGAGGTATCCTGTATTACAACTGATGGAGGTTGAATGCATGTTTAGAAAGAACGTAGAAACACAGGAACAGATCAATGAATTCATTGCCAATCGTTGGAGTGGCAGGGCCTACGATGAAAAACGGTCGGTAGCAAATAAAGATATCATTTCTCTTCTAGAAGCAGCAAGGTGGGCGCCATCCTGTTTTGGTGACGAACCATGGCGATACATTGTTTGTGACAAGACCAGTAATGAGGTTGCCTGGGGAAAGGCATTTTCGTGTTTGGTAGAAGGAAACCAATCCTGGGCTGCCAATGCCCCTGTGTTAATTCTTGCCCTGGCTAACACAATGTTCAGTAACAATAAAAAACCTAACCGTTGGTCTCAATATGACACTGGTGCTGCAAGTATGAGCTTGTGTTTACAAGCAACTTCTCTGGATTTGATGGTGCACCAAATGGGAGGATTTAGCGCTGAAAAAACGGCAGAGTTATTTTCGATTCCCGATCAGTTTACATCAATGGCAATAATGGCTGTGGGCTATCAATTACCAGAGGATGAAATTACAGAGGAAATGATGGAACGAGAATTTTTGGAGCGTCGAAGGAACCCGCTTGCCGAACAATTTTTTGATGGAGAATGGGGCAAACCTATTTGTTAATTTTCTTAAGCTGATGTCTACCAGAGTGAATTTAACCAGAGT